>DASQHV010000280.1:0-2309 GCA_035631915.1 Candidatus Acidiferrales bacterium
CAGGAGTCGGAGGAATCAGGCGAGTAGCGGTCCCGCGCGCGCGTCACTTCGTTCTGTATGCGGGGCTCGCGCCCCGCGCCCCCGGCAGGGGCCAGCCCCTGCACCCGTTACAGGAAATAAAGATCGGATGCGGCCCGCAGCCTGTTAGAACTTAAGGTGCAGCCAGGGGGCGAAGACGTCGGCAGTTGATCGAGAAACGCACTTTTTGTGTCATTCTAGAGCGGAGGACTCTGCTTCTCGTGTCATCCTGAGCGAGCGCTGCGCGAGTCGAAGGACCTACGCGCAGCGACGCACCTACGCGTTCAACGCGCGCCGAGCCGCGCGTCGAGATCCTTCGACTACGGCAGCCTTCGTCAGGATGACGGAGGGGGGAGAGAAATGATGAAGAACAGACCGCGCGTAAGATCGCGCGGCGGGATTCTTCGCTTCGCTCAAGAATGACACAAAGAGTGCGTCGCTCGGCGCGTGCGCCGCACAACCCCGGCAGCCTTCGCTCAGAAAAGAGGAGCGGTCAGTTCGGATGATTCGCTGCGGGATGAGCGCCGGCGGCGGGAGTTGGCGCAGATGCGGACGCGGGGTTCGACACCGTGAACTTCGCGTAGCCGTGCAGGTCCTCGCCGTCGAGCGTGTGCATCGGCAGCGACACCTCGCGCAGCACCGGCACCTTCTCGGTAATCGTGCCGGTGGCGGGCGCGTCCTTGGGCACGGTGACGATTCGGGTGCCGGCGAAGCGCACGACCGTCGGCAGCATCCCGCCGGTATCGGAGTAGTGCGTAAGCGTCGCCTCGAAGATCGTGTCAGCCTTGAACAGCTTGGAACCCGCGCGAATCAGGTACTCGTTGTTCGCGAGTGGGCGCACCAGCGTCGATTCGCTCATTACATATAGATGTCCGACGGTCGGGCGCAGGAAGCCGGGGTAGAGCGGATTCACGCCGAGCCAGAACGGCAGGATGATGACGCGGCCGGCGGGCCAGTCGATGAGGCTGACGTGCGCCTCGTGATCGTTGTCGCCGAGCCTGAAGTCGCGGCCGGCAAAGTCGCGCATGATGTCGCGGCTGAGTGCGTCCTCAGGCGGCGTGGAGATTTCGCCGACGGGGCCGAAGTCGAGCGCGCTGTCCGGAGTGCATCCGGCCGCGAGGCATGCGAGCAGCATCGCAGCCATCGCGAGTATTGTTCGACGATGCGAAATCACACGCGGTATCTGGCGTAGATTGCGGGCACGCCGCCGCCGAGCGTCCATTTCATCGGCAGCGAGACCTCCCGCAGCACCGGAATCATCACGGGTTTGCCGTCGGCGGTTTTGAACTCGCGTTTGCCCATGTACTGGACGATGGTCGGCAGGATTTTTCCGGTGCCGAGATATTTTGTGCGCGTGGTGACGAACACGGTTTCCTGCTGCACGAGCGAGCTGCCAGCCTCGATCATCCATTCGCCGGGCGTGTCGAGCTGCTTGGTGAGCGTCGCCTCGCTGATCACGTAAAAGTCGCCTTCCTTGGGCGCCATCACGCCGGGCACCAGGATGTTGACGCCGAACCAGAACGGCAGCCTGATGACCTTGTCGCGAGGCCATCCGACCGCGCGGACCTCGGCGACTTCATTGTTGGTGCCGAGGATAAACGTGCGGCTGCGGAAATCCAGCTCGACTTCCTCGGCGCTGGCGTAGATTCGCGGCGGCGCCTTGACCGGCGCGGGCTTCGAGCAGGCGGCGAGCGCCAGCGTCGCGAGCGTCGCAATCCATGCGCCTGCGATCGCGCGCCAGGCTGCGTCAGGCCGCGCGCTGGTAGTGCGCCGCAATCTCTTTGCCGACCAGTTCAATTTGCTTCGGCCACGCTGAGGGTTCGGCAACCGGCCACAAGACGAACTTGTCGAGACCCTGCGCCACGTATTCACTGAGGCGTTCAATCACGTCGTCGGCGGAACCGTAAACGGTTCGTTCCAGGTATGCTTCAGCGCCGCGGCCCATCGCGGATAGCATCGGGCGCATTTCCTCGAGCGCGTGCTCGCGCGATTTGGCAATGCGGCAGAGCAGTATGAGTCCCGATTCGATGTGCGCGTTGGCGCGGCCGTACTCGGATGCGTAGCCGCGGATTTTCGCCATGCTCGCGCCGAATTCCGCGGGCGTCTGGAACGACGCGAAAAATCCGTCGGCCAGGCGCGCCGCCCGCTTTAGCGCCGCGTCCGAGCGGCCGCCGACCCAGATGTCCATCGTGCCGAAATCGTTGTTGGTCCGCGCGACGGGCTGCGGCTCGATCGTCACGTTTTCGAAATTGAAATATTTCCCGTGATAGCTCGCGTTGCGCTCCTTCCAC
>DASQHV010000281.1:0-1858 GCA_035631915.1 Candidatus Acidiferrales bacterium
CTGGAAGAGGAAATCGAGATCGATTTTCCGCATCTCGGGGAGCATCAGGCGGAGCTGCTCGAGCTCGAAAAAAAATACGAGGCCTACAAGCGCGAGCGCGGCCTGCTCGACTACGACGACCTGCTGTACCGGCTGGCCGAATTGCTCGAGCAACACGACGAAGTGCGCCGCCGGCTTTCGGGCGCCTATCGCTACATCATGATCGACGAGTACCAGGACACCAACCTGATCCAGGCCGACCTGGTGCGCCTGCTCGCGATGAATCATCGCAACGTGATGGCGGTCGGCGACGACGCGCAGTCGATCTATTCGTTTCGCGGCGCCAACTTCCGCAACATCATGGACTTCCCGACGATTTTTCCGGGCGCGAAAATCGTCAAGCTGGAGGAGAACTACCGCTCGCTGCAGGGCATCCTGGACGTGGCCAACGATCTGATCTCGCACGCCGCCGAGAAATACACCAAGGCGCTGTTCACGGGGCGGCGCGGCGAGTTCCGGCCGATGCTGGTGCGCGCGCAGGACGAGCACATGCAGTCGCGCTTCGTCGCTCAGCGCATTTTGGAATTGCGCGAGGAAGGCGTCGAGCTGGCCGACATCGCGGTGCTGTTCCGCTCCAGCTTCCACTCGTTCGACCTGGAGCTCGAACTGCAGCGGCGCGATATCCCGTTCATCAAGCGCGGCGGATTCAAGTTTATCGAGACCGCGCACATCAAGGACGTGCTGGCGCATCTCAGGATCGTCGCCAATCCCGCGGACGCGGTGTCATGGCTGCGCGCGCTGATGCTGGTGAAGGGCGTCGGGCATCGCAAAGCCGAGAGCGCAATCGAAGCGATCGTGGCGTCGGACGATCCGGTCGCCGCGCTGAGCAAAGTGAGCGGCGCGCGCGGCGGCGACGGCGGCCTCGCGCGGCTGGCCAAGCTGCTCGAAGAAATGCGTCACGGTGAGCGGCGTCCGCCCGAGCAGATCGCGATGACGCTCGAGTACTACCTGCCGGTGATGCGCGAGGCGTACCCCGACGACTATCCCAAGCGCGAGCGCGACCTCGAACATTTTCAGAACATCACCGAGCGCTACCGCAGCCTGGAGCAGATGCTCGCTGACATGGCGCTGGAGCCGCCCACCGACTCGCTTGACGGCGTGCTCGCGACCGGAGACGAGGACGAATTCGTGACGCTCAGCACGATTCATTCGGCCAAGGGGCTCGAATGGAAAGTCGTGTTTATCATCTGGGCCGCGGACGGGCGCTTCCCCGGCCCGCAAAGCGCGGGGCTGGAGGAGTTGGAGGAGGAGCGGCGACTGATGTACGTCGCAAGCACGCGCGCGCGCGACTAGCTGTATCTTTCTTACCCTATATCTATGTTCGATCGCAGCTTCGGGTTCGTGATGGGCCGCGTGTCGCGATTTCTCGAAGACGTGCCCGCCGACCTGCTGCAGACCGCGACCCTTCAGGAGTCGGAGGAATCAGGCGAGTAGCGGTCCCGCGCGCGCGTCACTTCGTTCTGTATGCGGGGCTCGCGCCCCGCACCCCCGGCAGGGGCCAGCCCCTGCACCCGAGACAGGAAAAGCAAACAGGATGCGGGCCGCAAACGGCCCTGTGAGAAATTTCTGAGCGGAGTCCGCGGAGCGAAGAATCCCGACGCGCGATCCTCCGCGCGTATCCGTTCTTCATCATTTCTCTCCCCCCTCCGTCATCCTGAGCGAGCGCTGCGCGAGTCGAAGGACCTACGCGCAGCGACGCACCTACGCGTATCGCCCTCGAGCTGCGCCACTCCCTCCGTGTCATTCTTGAGCGAAGCGAAGAATCCCGGCGCGCGATCTTACGCGCGTCCCGTTCTTCATCATTTCTCTCCCCCCTCCG
>DASQHV010000282.1:0-4112 GCA_035631915.1 Candidatus Acidiferrales bacterium
TGGGCTTCAAGTACAATCTGTCCGACGTGCACGCGGCCATCGGACTCGCGCAAATCAAGCGCGCGGACCAGTTCATGCGCCGGCGCGGCGAGATCGCCAAGGCGTTCAGCGCGGCGTTGCGCGCCGACGACGCGCTGCAGGTGCCGTACTCGGAACCGGGCATCGAGCACGCGTGGCATCTGTACGTGCTGCGGCTGCGGCCGGAGAAGCTAAAGATCGGGCGCAATCAATTCGTCGAGGAATTACGCGCGCGCGGCGTCGGATGCTCGGTGCACTGTATTCCGCTGCACACGATGCACTACTACCAACGCAGCTACGGCTATCGTAACGGCGATTTTCCGGTCGCCGAGGAAATTTTCAGCCGCTGCCTGTCGCTGCCGATTTACGCCGCGATGACCGACGAAGAAGTCGCCTATGTGATCGAAACCGTACTCGCGATCGCGCGGGAAAACCGCCGCTGACGCGGCATGCGGGGAGAACTACGTTGCGCACATTGGTGACCGGGGGCGCCGGATTTCTGGGTTCGCATCTCTGCGAGCGGCTGTTGAAGGACGGTCACGAGGTCATTTGCCTCGACAATTATTTCAGCGGCAAGCGCGCCAACATCAAGCACCTGACCGCGAATCCGAACTTCGAATTCATCCGCCACGACGTGGTCGAGCCGATTCTGCTCGAGGTCGATCGCATCTACAGCCTCGCCTGCCCCGCGTCGCCGGTGCACTACCAGTACAATCCCGTCAAAACGATCAAGACGAGCGTGATGGGGTCGATCAACATGCTGGGGCTGGCCAAGCGCGTGCGCGCGCGAATCCTGCTGACCTCCACCAGCGAGGTTTACGGCGACCCCGACGAGCATCCGCAGACCGAGTCGTACTGGGGCAACGTCAATCCCATCGGCGTGCGCTCCTGCTACGACGAAGGCAAGCGCGTGGCCGAGTGCCTGATGATGGACTATCACCGGCAGAACAACGTCGACACGCGCATCGTGCGGATTTTCAACACCTACGGTCCACGGATGGCGATCAACGACGGTCGCGTGGTGTCGAACTTTTGCGTGGCGGCACTGCGCGGCGAGGACCTGGAGATTTACGGCGACGGGAATTCGACGCGCTCTTTCGCCTACGTCGACGACATCATCGACGCGATCGTCCGCATGATGAACCAGGAACAGCACATCGGACCGGTCAACATCGGCAATCCCGACGAATTCACGATCGCGGAGCTGGCGAAGCTTGCGATCGAACTGTCGGGCAGCAAATCGAAAGTGGTGATCAAGGACGCGCGCCCGGACGATCCGGTGCGGCGCAAACCCAACATCGACTTGGCGAAGAAAGTTCTGGGTGGTTGGCAGCCACAAGTCCCGCTTCGTGCAGGACTGGAAAAAACGATTCAACATTTCCGCGAAGTGCTCGGCCTCGCCAAGGCGTAGGCGCGCGGCTGGTCGCTTGCTGACTCGCACAACTCACTTGCGACTCGGGCGTAGCGGCGACAAAATTGAAAGTAACCGCATGCGATCCGTGACGTTTCGAATCGACCGCGTTGTGGCAACCGCGCTCGCCGCAGTGGGTCTGCTCGCGCTCAGCTCGTGCGCGGCGGCTCCTCCGCCGCCGCCTGAGCCGCAGAAGGACGTGGTGTGGCTGGCGCCGGCAAATCCACCGCCGCCCGACGAGTGGAACCTGTTTCCCGATCCGACTACCGGCGAGGTCGACGTCTATCACCAGGGCGACTTCGTCGGCGCGATCACCGGCAACGAGCCCGCGGACCAGGATCCGCCACTGCCGCATCCGGTGGCGCCGGCGCAGTAGCCGCGCAGCGGCGCTAATCCTTCAGCAGGTTGCGCGCGATCACGACGCGCTGAATCTGCGACGTGCCCTCGTAAATCTGCAGCAGCTTCGCGTCGCGCATCAGCTTCTCGACCGGATACTCCTTCATGTAGCCGTAGCCGCCGAAAATCTGCACCGCGTCGACGGTTATCTTCATGCATGCGTCGGCGCTGAACGCTTTCGCGTAGCTCGAGATCGCGTTGGGACTCTCGCCGCGATCGACCAGCCACGCCGCCTTGTAGGTCAGCAGCCGCATCGCTTCGATCTCGATCGCCATGTCGGCCATCATGAACTGTATTGCCTGGAAATTCGCGATCGGTTGGCCGAACGCGCTGCGCTGCTTCGAGTACTTCAAACATTCGTCGAGCGCGCGCTGCGAGATTCCGATCGCGATCGCACCAATCTCGGGGCGGCTGTGATCGAACGTCGCCATCGCATATTTGAAGCCCTCTCCCTCACGTCCGACCAGCGCCGTGGCCGGAATATGCACGTCCTCGTAAAAAATTTCGCCGGTGTCGGCGGCGCGCTGTCCGAGCTTGCCGTGCATCCGGTTGCGCGTGATGCCGGCGAGGTTGGAAGGGAACACGAAGCACGAGATGCCCTTGTGCTTGAGCCGCTTGTCCGAGGTCGCGAACGTGACGTACCAGTCGGCGCGCGAACCGTTCGAGATGAAATGCTTGTTGCCGTTGAGGATGAACTCGTCGCCCTGGCGCCGGTACGACGTGCTCATCGCGGCGACGTCGGAACCCGCGCCCGGCTCGGTGATCGCAAACGCGCAGAACGTGAGTCGCTCGACCAGCTGGCCCAGGTACTTGCGCTTCTGCTCGTCATTGCCGGCGATCAGCACCGGCAGCGTCGCGAGATCGTTGGCCGCGATCGCGTTGGTGATTCCCGCACAGCCGTAGTTCAGCTCCTCGCCAATCAGGCAAGTGTCGAGCACGCCGAGTCCCGGACCGCCCAGTTCCTTCGGCACGCCGAAATTCATCAGGCCGGCGGCATGCGCCTTCTCGCACACGTCGACCGGAAAAATTTCCTTTTCGTCGTATTCGCGCGCGCGCGGAATCATTTCCTGCTCGGCGAACTTGCGCGCCAGGCCCTTCAGCTCGCGCTGCTCTTCGGTGAGTTCGAAACCAAACATCGCGTATTTCTCCAATGGGGTGACGCGCAAGAGATTCACGCGGCGCCCGCAACTTGTGTTAGTCGACCGCGCCGCGCAAGGAAAGAGTCGCCGGCGGGCGTTTCCATACGCGCTCGCATGTTCCCTTCGCCTTGAAAAAATTCCGCCGTGCGGATAAGACCACACTCATCCCCGCCTGCGAGCGCGGCGAATCTCACGCATCAAGGAGAACACGATGGCGATTACGGTGATTGCAAAATTGAAAGTGAAACCCGGCAGCGAAGCCGCGTTCGAAGCCGCGGGCAAGGAGATGATCGCGACGGTGAGGAGCGCCGAGCCCGGCACGCTCACCTACATCCTGCATCGGAACACGAAGGACGCGGCCGAGTTCACGTACTACGAGGTCTACCAGGACCAGGCCGCCTTCGATTCGCACGGCAAGACCGATCACATGAAGGCGTTCGGCGGCAAGATCGGTGCGCTGCTGGCCGGCCGGCCGGAGATCGCGGTGCTCGAGGAAGTCGCGCGCAAGTAGATTTCAGGCTCGATCGCGGGGCGGCGCGCTTGCGTCCGCCCCGCGTTTTCTTTTCTTCGGAATCTAAAGTAGTAGTTTAATTCCGGTCGAAAGCGCGCGCCGCGCTTCCCACCCGCGCGCCGCGCGGTATAGAACTCATTGCGATGCCCTCGGCGCTAGCAATCCTCGGCGGTCGGCCGCAGCGGGACCGGCCGTTCACGCGCTGGCCAGTCTTTGACGACGCCGAACGCGCTCAACTCGAGGACGTCCTCAACTCCGCAAATTGGGGCGGATACCCGTCGCCGAATCGCAAGGCGAATGAATTCGCGACGGCATTCGCAAAATTCCAGGACGCTCGCTGCGCGATCCCGACGACCTCCGGCACCAGCGCCCTCGAAGTCGCACTGAAGGCGCTCGGCGTCGGTCCCGGCGACGAGGTGATCGTCCCGGCAATCACTTTCGCGGCGACACCCTACGCCGCAGTCGCGTGCACGGCGCGCCCCGTCTTCGCCGACGTAAGCGCTACGAACGCCTGCATCGACACAGCCTCGGTCGAGCGCCTGATCACGCGCAGAACCAAGGCGATCGTTCCGGTGCACTACGGCGCCTCGCTCGCCGACCTAGACGCGCTGGTCGAAATTTCGCGCGCGCACGGAAT
>DASQHV010000283.1:0-1629 GCA_035631915.1 Candidatus Acidiferrales bacterium
GCAGCACGCCGCCAACGAAGGCGCGCACCAGGATGTTGCCCGCGGGCGCGCGCCCCTCGAACTTGTAGCTCGAAAAACTGCCGGCGATGATTTTGCGATGCTCGATCGCGGGCGCCACGAAGCCGAACGCCGCGGGCGGCCGCGCGAAGTCGCTCTCGCGAAACGTCAGGTTGACGGTCGCGGCGCTCGCGTAGCCGATCGCGCCCATCGACGCCGACGCTTGCGGCGCCGTCGAGGACAACATTTTCGACGCGGCAAACGCAGGCGCCGCGCAGATGACGGCGTCGGCGTCCAGGTGATCGTCGTTTGCGAGCGCGAGCCGCCAGCGCTCGCCGACGCGCGACATCGCGACCACGTCCGCCGACTTGCGAATTATCGCGCCCAGCCGCGCGGCCACTGCTTCCGGAAGCGTCGCCATCCCCGTGCGGAAACTCTGGACCAGACTCCAGCGCGCGCCGCTTACGTCGCCGGATTTTCCGCCTGCCTTCGGCGCGCGCTCCAGCTCGGCCGCGCGCAGTCCCCTGATGACGCTGCCGCGCCGGCGCTCCATCTCGACAAAGCGCGGCATCGTGGCCGCGACGCTGAGCCGCTCCGGATCCGCCGTGTAGATTCCGCCCGCGAGCGCCTGCGCGACGCGATCGAGGACCTCGCGACCGAGCCTGCGCGTGACGAATGACTTGAGGCTTTCGTCGTCGGTGTCCCTGCGCACGGGAATGTACGGCTCGAGCGCGATGCGAAGTTTTCCGAGCGGCGAAAAAAGCGAGCTGCGAAACACCGGCGCGAGGCGCGACGGCGCGAGCAGCGAGAATCCCGCAGGTATTTCGACCAGCCTCCCGCCGCGGACGACGCAGGTCTTGCGATAGACGTCGCGCGTCGAGATAAGTTCCGCGTCGATACCGACGCGGCGCGCAAGGTCAGCCGCCGCCGGCTTCTCGCTGAGAAACGAATCAGCGCCGGTCTCGATTACGAAGCCGTCGCGACGGACGGTCTCGAGCGGCCCGCCGAGGCGCTCGCCGCGCTCGAGCAGCGTGACTTCGAGTGGGAATTCGCGCGACGCCGCCAGCTCCCGGAGCCGAAATGCGGCGCTGAGGCCGGCGATCCCGCCGCCCACGACTGCGACGCGTTTGATTTGAGGTGTGGAAGCCGTGGGACCGCCTCCGTTCTAGGCAGGCGGCGCTTCGCCCGCGAGATAAGCGCGCGCGATCGACGCCATCATCTCGACGAACAGCGGATGCGTTCCGACCGTAGCCGCGCGTTCCATCCGCACACCGCATTCGCGCGCGATTTGCGCGGCTTCAATATCGAGGTCGTACAGCACCTCGACGTGGTCGCACAGAAAACCGATCGGCACGACGACGGCCAGCTTCGTGTCGAGGCTGCGAATCGTCTCCGCAACGTCAGGTTCGAGCCACGGCTCGCGCGGCCCGCCGCTGCGGCTCTGGTACGCGAAGCGCCAGTTGTCGATTGCGAGCTCCGCCGCGACCATCCGCGCCGACTGCGTGAGTTGCTCGACGTAGCTTCCCGCGCGCGCCATCGCCACTGGAATACTGTGCGCAGTGAAAATCAGCGCTGCGCGCGATCTTTCGGACGCGTCGATACTCGCGTAAGCCTCGCGCACGCGCGCCGCCA
>DASQHV010000284.1:0-6837 GCA_035631915.1 Candidatus Acidiferrales bacterium
AGAAATCGACTCGCGGATCGACCGCGACGAGCGCGATATCCGCGAGCAGGTTGCCGACCAGCAGCAGCATCGTACCCATCAGCACCGAGCCCATCACGAGGTAGATGTCGAGCGAGCGCACCGCCTCGAGCATCAGCAGGCCGAGTCCCTGCAGGTTCATCACCGCCTCGACCAGTGCGGCCCCGCCGAGCAAATCGCCGAGTGAATATCCCGCCATCGTGACGAACGGGTTGAGCGCGTTGCGCAGCACGTGCTTGTAGATCACCACCCGCTCCGAGAGCCCCTTGGCGCGCGCGGTGCGGACGAACTCCGAGTTCTTGATTTCCAGGATTTGCGAGCGCATCAGGCGCATCAGGCCGGCCGTGCCGGAAATGCCGAGAACGAACACCGGCAGGATGAGATGGTTGATGCGGTCGGCGACCTTGCTCATCGGATCGAGCGTCGCGTAGTCGATTGAAAACGACTGCCCGATCGGAAACCAGCCGGTCTTCATCGCCAGGTACATCATGAGGAAGGCGAGAAAGAAGCTCGGCACCGACATCCCGAAAAATGCCAGAAACGAAAGCACGCGATCCCAAATCGAGTTCTGATTCACCGCGACGATGATTCCGATCGGTATCGCGATCGCCCACGAGAAAATCATGCTGCTCGCAGACAGCAGGATCGTGTTGAAAGCGCGCGACGCGATAAGGCTCGTGACGCTGACGCGGTACTGTAGCGAGAAGCCGAAGTTGAGGTGCAGCACGCCCCACAGCCACTTGGCGTAGCGCACGAGCAGCGGCTGGTCGAGGCCGAACTGCGCCTCGAGCTGGTGGATCACTTCAGGCGTGATTGCGGGGTTGAGTTTCAGGTTGGAGAGAAAATCGCCGGGCACCAGCGACATCGCGAGAAACGAGATGAAAGTGATCCCGAGTATCAGCGGGATCATGTTCAGCAAACGGCGAATCAGGAAGCGAGTCATTGTTTCAGCGGCTGCTCGTTCCCTGTCAGTCGGCCTTGAACTGAATCCATTCCGGTTTGTAGGTTCCCCACACCGTGGGCTGGAAGTTCTCGAGCGAGTTCTTCCACGAGGCGAAGCGCTTCGAATTCACGGTCTCGAGCAGCGGCAGCTGGTCGTGCAGGATTTGCTGAATCTTCCAGTAGTAGGGCGCGCGTTTGGTGGTATCCATCTCGGACGCGCCCTGGTCGAGCAGCGTGTCGATCTCGGCCTCCCACGGCGTCGCGGGCGTCGGCTGATTGGGATTCCACAGGTGCAGGTTGCCCGAAGAGCGGTAGAAGTTAGACCCGTCATTGGGATCGATCGTGCCGGTAAATCCCATCAACACGCAGTCCCAATCAAACGACGAATCCAGCTTGTCGATCAACGTGGTGAACTCGAGCGGCCGGTAGTTCACCTTGATGCCGAGCGTCTCGAGGTCCTGCTTGAAGATCGCGCACATCTGTTCGCGCTCGGGTGAGCCGGTATTGGTGACGAGGTCGAAGACCAGGCGATTGCCCTTGGGATCGTTGCGGACGCCGGGTTTCACGAGGTGATAGCCGGCGGCTTCGAGCATGTCGGCAGCAAGTTTCGGGTCGTAAGCGTAGTCGGTCAGATTTGGATTGTGAAAAATTTTGTTTTCAGGCGAGATGTCCGCGACGGCCGGCACCGCCAGGCCATGATATACCAAGTTGATAATCGCCTGCTTGTCCACCATGTGCGCCATCGCGCGCATGAAATTCAGATCGGTGAACCAGCCGAGCTTGGGATTGGTCACGCCGCCCTTCACGTAGTGCTTCGGATTGCGATTGAAGCAGAAGAACAGCGAGCCGCTGTCGACGCCTATTTCCCGAATCGTGATATCGAGTTCCCTCCGCCGCGCCTTGTCCTTGAGATCCAGCACTTCCTCGGCGCGCGGGCTGTAAACGTCGGTCTGGCCTGAGAGATAACGCAGGTAGGCGGCGTTCTGATCCTGCACGACGGTCAGCGTCTGGCCGTGGAGCCGCGGCAACTGCGCGCCGTGCTCGTCCTTCATGAAGTAGCCGTCGTTGCGCTCGTACTGCACGACCTGGCTCTGCGAGTAGCGCGTCGCTCGATACGGCCCGTCGCCAACGAGCTTGGTCACCGGCGTATCGATACCCCAGGTGCGGTTGAAGTTACCCGCCTTCCACACCGGTTCAAGAATGTGCGCCGGGATAACCGGGATGCCGATCGAGTAGAGCAGCGGCGCGAACGGCTTGGGCAGGTGCATCACGACGGTGTAGTCGTCGACTGCCTCCGCGACGATCGGTTTGTGATCGACGAGCAGCGTCGGACGGATACTGTTGGGAACCTTGGGGTCGTAGATCACGGCGAGCGTGAACACGACGTCGTGCGCGGTGACCGGCTGGCCGTCAAACCATTTCACGTCGTGGCGGAGATGAAACGTGATGGTCTTGTTGTCCTGCGCGATTTCCCATTTCTCAGCGAGCCGCGGTTCCGGCAGCAGCGTTTCGTAGTTGATCTGGACCAGGCTCTCGAGAAATTCGCCGATGACCACGCCGGACGTCTGGTCGGTGATCAGGATCGGATTGAAGGTGCGCGGATCACTCCCGACCGCACGATAGAGGATTTGCCGTGTGGCGTGATCGCTTGCGGGCCGGTTCACGCGGCAGCCGGAGAAAATCACGAGCATCGCGATCGCGAGCACAGAGGTAAGCCGTGAAGTTCGCATTCGTGCGCTCTCAAGTCCCAGGTTGCGTGGAGCGCCCGGCGTCCATGCTCAGATTCATCTGAGTGGCTCCGGGAGCGGGCGTCAAGACAAATGTCGAAGCGGGCACGCTGCCGTTGACAATCGGCCGCAGGTACCGAAACGTCACCCGGCTCTGCGCGGTGGGAAACTGTGCGTCGACCAGGTAGGGGAACATCACACCGCCGATATCATGATAGTTGCTGTAGCGCACCTCGTAGATTACGCGGCCGTCGCTCGCGGTCTCACGCACCATCGCCAGGTTTCCATCGAGAAAGCCGAGCTGACGGACTCCCGACGACGGGTTGCCGTAGCCCACGACTCGCATCGCGCCGTCGCTTGAAATCGAGTCGGCGTTGCCGGCCAGCGCGAAGTCGCGCGGCGCCAGTCCCATCAGCAGGCCCACGGCGTCCGCCGGCGCCATCGGGATTCGCACGTAGCGATAGAGCGTTTCCGCAGTCGCCGTGCCGCGCGAAAAGCGATTCTGGCCCGGCTCGAAGATCTGCAGGTCGGCGCCCTGCGCCGCGAGCAGTAGTGCGACGCCAAACGGCGACATCGCCGCGACCCGCAGATTGTCGGGCCGTTGCACGACGATATCTTCCTTGGCCTTCACGTGCTGCGCGCCGGCCGTATATTCCATCACCGCCGGCGTCTGCATCGAGTCGAGCGCCTTGTCGCGCTCGGCCAGCGCCGCGGTCAACTTGTGCGCCTGGTACTGCTCAGCGTCGAAGCCGGGGATTGGAGTTTCGGGCTCGGGCACGGGCGCCTGGCGATATTGATAAAAGCAGGAAGAAAGATCGGCCAGCGCGAAGAGCAGCAGAATCGCGGGCAGCGCGTGCGCGACGACGTCCCGGCGGGGCCGTTCAGTGGCCCGCGTTGGCCGCATGCTCCAGGACCTGGAGTTTGTCCTTGAGGCGAGCCACCTGGTCGGTCTCGTTCGCCTTCTTCAGCGCGTCGCTATATTCGTGGCCGGCTTCCTTGACCTTGCCGACCTTGCGGTACGCGTCGCCCAGATGCTCGGTGATCGTCGGATCGTTTCCGGTCAGATTGACGGCGCGCTCCAACTGCTCGACCGCGTGTTTGTAGTCGCCCTTCTGGTAGTACACCCAGCCCAGGCTGTCGACGTAAAAGCCGTCCTCGGGCTCCAGATCGAGCGCGCGCTTGATCAGTTTTTCCGCTTCGTCGAGATTGGTTCCCTGCTCGGCGTAGCTGTAGCCGAGGTAGTTCAGCGCCTGCGCGTTGGCCGGGTTGAGCTCGACGGCCTTCTTCATCTCGGCCATGCCTTCCGAGCGCTGCTTGTTCTGGTCGAGCACGGCGCCGAGCGTGAAGTGGAACTTGTCGCTCTTGGGATCGCTGGCGACCATCTTGCGCGCCAGGTCGATCGCAGTCGCGTAGTCTTTCTTCTCCTGGTAGACGCCGACCATGAAGCCGATTATTTCGGGATCGTCGGGCTTCTTCGCCAACGCGTCCTTCAGCGCCGCGAGCGCATCGTCGTACTTGTTCTGCTTGTCGTAGAGGTACGCGACCTGCAGGCGCGACTCGACGTAGCGATCGTTGTCGGCGGGAATCTTGGCGAACTCGGCGATCGCCTTGTCGCTTTCGTTCAACTCCGTGTACACCGTGCCGAGGTAGTAGTGCACGCGATAGTTGTTGGGCTCGGCGCCCAGCACGAGGTTGAATTCGGTGGCGGCCTCGTCATACTCGCCGCGCTCGACGTACAGCAGGCCGATCTTGGTCCGCGTGTCGGCCGGGTTGGATTCGACCTGCTCCAGGCGCTTCAACTCCTCCAGGGCCTGTTCATATTTTTTCTGGCCGACAAGAATTTCAGCCTTGCGCTTGCGCACCAGCTCGTTGTTCGGATTTATCTGCGTGATCTTGTTGTAGTAGATCAGCGCGTCCTGCGGGCGATCCTGCCGCTCGCGCAACAGCGCGAAGTCGAGCAGCACCAACTCCGACTGCGGATTCAAGTCGAGCGCTTTCTGGTAGTACTTTTCGGCCGCCGGGTAGTTCTTGGCCGCGGCCATGACCTTGCCCGAGTAGTAGTAGCCGAAGAACGAATTGGGATCGAGCGTGATCAGCTGCTGAAAAGTTTTCTCCGCTTCGCCGTAGTCGCCGCGCTTGGCGTAAAGCGTGCCGAGATACAAAAACGCTTCCTGGTTTTTGGGATTGAGCCGCAGGACCTCGCGATAGTCTTTTTCCGCGGTCGCATCGTCGCCGAGCGCGGAGCTGATTCCGGCGGCCAGCAGGCGCGCGTCGGCCGAGTCGGGATTGATCGCGAGCGCCTGGTTCACCTGCTCCAGCGCGTCCTTCAACCGGCCGTCGCGAACGTAAAGCGTGGCGAGGCGGACCTTGAGCGCGGCGTTGCCCGGGTCGAACTCGACGGCCTCGGCGTAATCCTTCAGCGCCTCCTCGCGATCGCCCTCATTCATCGCGACTTCGGCCTTCAGAAACGCGCTCATCGCGCGCGCGTCGGACGGTATCTCGACTGCCGGAGCGCCGCCGAAGGGATTGTCGCTGCCGACGCTGACGGTGCGGACCGGCTCGGGCTTGGCGTTGGAGATGTGCGCGCATCCGAAAAACGCCACCGACGCAGCACCGAGCACGACCATCGCCGGGGTAGTGGAAATTCTCATCGCCGAAATAAATCCGAAAAAAAGCTGTTAATCGAGCCGCGCCCCACGTTATTCATTTCTGAACGCGAGGGCCTCCGCGCCCAAGCAGGCCGCGTACCTTTGCGCATCCATTACATTATAAGATTTCCGCAGTCGGATGCGACCGTGCAACCAGCATTTCAATCGACGCCCGCTTGCAACCGCCCGCTGGCGTCACCCGGCGGGACGTCCGGACCCTGAGTGCGCCGTCGCGCCGCGACTACATTGAGCACTCACGCAACGCCCGCCGCCCGCTCCGTCCACGCCACCGCGAAATCCGCGGCGCGCAAACTGCGACTGCTGCCGCTGGCATGCGTGATGTACCTCGTCGTCAGCGGCGGCGCCTACGGCCTGGAGGACGCGGTGCGGATGGCGGGTCCGCGACTGACGATACTGCTCTGCCTCATCGTGCCGCTTACGCTCAGCCTGCCGACGTCGTTGATGGCGGCGGAGTTGACAGCGCTGATGCCCGTTGAAGGCGGCTTCTACTTCTGGGTCAAGGAAGCGCTGGGGCCGTTCGCCGGATTTGCCGAGGCGTACCTGACGGTCCTCTACACCGCCGTCGACATGGCGATTTATCCGGTGCTGTTCGCCGGTTACCTGTCGTTCATCGTGCCGATGGGCGCGCCGGCGCAGATCGCGACGGGGGTCGCCCTCGTGTGGCTGGCCGGGCTGATGAATTTCCTGGGCGTGCGACCAGTCGGGATGGCTTCGATGGCGCTGGCGGCGATCCTGATCGCGCCGTTCGCGGCGCTGGTCGTCGCGGGATTTCCGCATCTGATCCATTTCAAGATGCCGGCGCAGCCTCTGTTCGGCGCCGATGCGTGGGGTGCGCTGGGCGCGGGCCTGACGGTCGTCATCTGGAATTTCGGAGGATGGGAAAATCTGAGCGTGGTATCCGGCGAGATCGACGATGCGCGCCGCAACTACGTCCGCGCGATCGCGATTGCGCTGCCCGTGATCGTCGCCGGCTACGTCCTGCCGCTCGCGGTCTCGTTGTCGGGAGCAACCGACGGTTCGGGCTGGGGGACCGGTTCCTTCGCACACGAAGGCCTGAGAATCGGCGGACCGATCCTGGGCGGTGCGCTGGCCGTCGGCGGCGCGGTGATGTCGTTCGCGGTGTTCGAGGCCGCGATGCTGTGGGTGTCGCGGATGCCGTTCGTGCTCGCGCGCGAACGCTATCTGCCGGCGCCGCTCACGGAAGTGTGGTCGGCCACCGCGACGCCGGGCAAATCGCTGCTGCTCTGCTGCGTCGTGTTCACGCTGCTGGTGCCGGTCGGATTCGTCGCGCTGGTGGTGCTCGACGTGTTCTTCTACATGGCGGCGCTGGTGCTCGAGATGATTGCGCTGGTGCGGCTGCGGCGCTCGATGCCGAAGCGCGACGGGATGTTCACAATAGGCGGCGGCCGCGCGGGACTCGCGATGGTCGCGACGCTGCCGATCCTGACGTGGCTCGCGACGTTCGGCCTGGCCGTATCGAG
>DASQHV010000285.1:0-2123 GCA_035631915.1 Candidatus Acidiferrales bacterium
CAGGCGTCCGCCTGCCGCCACCTGCACCATCTCGTACGGGGCGCTCTCTTTGCCGGCAGTCTGCTTGTAACGCTTGAGCTGATAACTCTTCAGGCGCGCGCCGCGGGTGGTGAACTCCGCGACGAAATAATCGGAATCGACCGTGACGACTTGCTCGGGCGCGTTCGGCGGCCCGCCGCTCGTCATCGCAGTTGATTGAGCGCCCGTGGCCGGCGCCGCAGCTGTCGCGCCCGTCGCGACGGCTCCAGGAGCCGCGATGCTGCCGGTGGCGACCGCGGCCGGCGCATTGCTCATGTTCGCGGATTCTGCCGACTTCGCCTTCGCCTGCTCCGCCTGTTTCTCGTTCCGTGGCGGGTAGAACCTCTTCAAAACGAGTTCCTGGTACGCGAACACCAGGACGATCGAGAGGATAACGGCGACCAGTACTCTGCTCGAATCCAAGATTAATTCCTTGCCTGCCCCGATTGCGCCGACGCGACCGGATCGTAACCGTGTCCGCCCCACGGATTGCATCGCGCGACGCGCCACAGCGCCATCGCGACACCGCGTGCGAGTCCATGTTCGGCGATCGCGTCCCGCGCATACTCGGAGCAACTCGGCTCGAACCGGCACGCGGGACGATTGTGATTCAGCGCGTGGATGATCGGTGACAGCGCTGCGCGATAAACGGCGAGTGCGCCGAGCGCAAGCATTCGCGGCGAGCGTTGAAGTCGGTTGAGGATTCGGAGCGGCATTGCCATCAGCCCGTTACGCCTTGATCCGCGCGACGACGCTGCGCGCCGCCGCGTCGAGCTCGACGCCGATCGCGGCGCTCGCCAGATTTCCGGCGCCTGCGCGCGCGATTACCACCAGCGACACGCCGGCCGGGATCGCGCCACGGATGCGTCCGCGAAAGATCTCGCGCACGCGCCGCTTCACCCGATTGCGCACCACCGCGTTGCCGATTCGGCGCGACACCGTCACGCCCAGGCGCGACCGTCCGGCGTCATCTTCCAATTTACCTGCGTAGAGCACGAAGTGTGCGCTTTCGACTCGCACGCCGCGGCGCTGCAGGCGGATGAATTCCGCGCTCCGATGCAGCGCGTCGGCGCGCCCGAAGCTCATCGGCGCGCGGCGGCGGCTCAGCCCGGCTGCTTGGGCGGAATCGAGATCGCCAGGCGTGCGCGGCCCTTTGCGCGGCGGCGCTTGAGCACCTTGCGTCCGCCCGGCGTGGCCATCCGCGCCAGGAATCCGTGGGTTCGTTTGCGTCGGCGGTTGTGAGGCTGGTAGGTCCTTTTCATCGCTCGCGGCCAATTTCACTCGCGTTTATTCAGACCGCTTGGGTCCGTTGCAGGTCGGGTTTCGTTTAGAGATGGTTTGGATGGCTCGGGAAACTCGCTCGTCCCGAACACGCAATCGAACCATACCGCGCGCCATTGAGCAAGCACTCGTCGAACGACAACACCGATGAAATGCGGGGCTTGCGGATTGTATGCGGGACTCGCGCCCCGCACCCCCGGCGGGGCCCAGCCCTGCACCCGGGGGAGGAAAGAAAGATAGGATGCGGCCGCAGCGGCCTGTTAGGAAGTTTGGGCGCGAGGACGCGAAGGACCGAAACGGCACTTCGCCTGAGTAGTGCACGTTCGTGTCATTCTGAGCGTATGCTGCCGGAGTCGAAGAATCCCGGCGCGCGATTTTACGCGCGGTTATGCCGCCCTGCGAGCGCTCACCGCGCGCGCTTGTGCATCGCGAAGTACCAGGTATTCCCGTACGGGTCCGTGACGCCTGCCGCACGCTCCGCGTACGGCTTCTCCTCGGGCGCTCCGATCGAAGTCGCCCCGGCCGCGAGCGCCCGCTTGTACGTCGCGTCGACGTCCTCGACGTAAACGTACACCGACGCCGGCGTTCCCCGCGGATGAGGCGGGTCGCAGACTTCCATCACGATCACCGAGTCGCCGATTTTTGACTCGACGTGAAACCCGTTGCCGCCGCCGGCCTTCAGACACTCGATCTCCTCCGCGCCGAACGCCTGCTTCACAAACTCGCGCATGCTCGTCGGCCCGAACAGGTACGGACGCACGGTGCCGAAGCCGTGCCGGATATGGGCGTTTTGTGCGCTCATCGCAAATGCCTCCTCAACCTGC
>DASQHV010000286.1:0-1504 GCA_035631915.1 Candidatus Acidiferrales bacterium
TCGCGGTCCATGTCCTTGATTCGGATCTGCGGGTCGAAGCCGCCGCGGATGTCCGGCATCTCGCCGTGCGGCTTGCGTCCCGTGCGCATCAGCGGCTTTTCCGGATTGGCGACGCCGAGCGGACGCCCGGTGTTGAGCTGATGAAAGTAGCCGAAGAAATATTTCGACGGACGCGTGGCGGCGAGCTGCTTCAGCTCCTCGAGGTCGGGCTTGTAGCGCGACTCGATATAGCGGTCGTACAAATCGTTGGGCTCCATCACATGCCCGTCGGCGTCGATCACCTTGATGCCGTTGTACATCGATGCGGCTCCCGCGGCGCGCGCTGCTCGGGACGGAGTCGCGCCACATTCAACTTATCGCGCATCGCCGCCGCCAAACTCAAGCAACGGCGCATCGGCCGCTTTGAACACATGACGCAGATGCACTAGTTTTCTAACACTGAAAGTGCTCGCAGCGGGGTGAACGTCATGGAAGATGTGATCGCGGAAATCTCCAGCGGCAAAGTTCGCGGCGTCGTCGATCGCGGCGTCAGCATCTTCAAGGGTATTCCCTACGGCGGTTCCGTCGACGGCCCGCGACGCTTCCTCGCGCCCACGAAACCCGCGCCGTGGACGGGCGTGCGCGACGCGCTCGACTTCGGCCCGCGCGCTTTTCAGGACGACAACGCGTTTGCGATGCCGCCCGCGCTGCTCAAGGTGTTCCAGATCGCGGAACCGCTCCCGATGGACGAGAACTGCCTGGTCCTGAACGTGTGGACGCCGGCGGTCAACGACGGGCGCAAGCGGCCGGTGATGTTCTGGTGCCACGGCGGCGCGTTCATCGCGGGCAGCGGCTCTTCGCCCTGGTACGACGGCGCGAACCTCGCGCGCAAGGGCGACATCGTGGTCGTGACGATCAACCATCGCCTCAACGTGTTCGGATTTCTGCATCTCGACGAACTTGGCGGCGGCGAAGCGTTCGCGTCGTCGGGCAGCGCCGGGATGCTCGACATCGTGCTGGCGCTGGAATGGGTGCGCGACAATGTCGCCAGCTTCGGCGGCGACGCCGGCAACGTCACGGTCTTCGGCGAATCGGGCGGCGGCGCGAAGGTCAGCGTGCTGATGGCGATGCCGGCGGCGCGTGGCCTGTTCCACAAAGCGATTATGCAGAGTGGACCGGCGGTCGAGATGGCGTCGCGCGAAGATGCCACCGCCACGGCGCGCGACGTGCTGGCCGAGCTGGGGCTCAGCGAATCGCAACTCGGCGAGCTCCGGCGCGCGTCGGCCGAGCAGCTGAATCGCGCTCAATCGGCGGTGGTCAAGAAGGCAAGCATGATGGCTTTCGCGAATCGCCGGCGGATGGGCTTCAACCCGGTCGTCGACGGCAAGAACCTGCCGGGCGGTCCATTCGCGCCCACCGCGCCGACGATTTCCGCCAACGTGCCGCTGATGATCGGAACCAACAAGGACGAGATGGCGCTGTTCTTCGGTTTCGCGCCGTGGCTCGACAAACTCGACGACGCGTC
>DASQHV010000287.1:0-5147 GCA_035631915.1 Candidatus Acidiferrales bacterium
AGGAGCCGCGATTTCGCTGCTGTTTTCGACCGACACTGCGAGCCTGAGGTCCTTGAGTTCGTAGAGGTGCTCGACTTGGGGCGTCCGAAGCCGAAGGCGTTGTACGACGTCGTCGGGCAACGGGGCGACTTCAGCGGCCAAAATCTTGACTCTCACTACTATCCCAAGCCGCCCAATCGTCATGGTTCTGTCGGCACCCAGCACACTTCGCTCCGCGCCATGTGCCAAGTCGCGCGAGGTGAAGTTGTAAGGCTGCATTCCGTGCCAATTGCCTGTCGGACTCAGAAGATTCGCATCGGCATCTGCTTTTGACGCCTTGTTCAGCATTAAGTCGACACCATCTATGTAGTGACGTCCGACGTAGTATTCTGGATATAGGCACACCCTATACGCCTCTTGTCCGGAAGTTGATCTAACAATTGTGGACCAGGGCTTTGCTGCGGTCTTCTGCGAGAAACGGACTTCGGCATGAAGCGGTATAATTCGGGCGGGCGGGTTGCTTGCGGCACCCGTGGCATCGAACCAAGCCATACACGCGAGTGCGAACAGAACCCGCGCTGTAGATGAGATGGTTCTCGCGTACCTCAATTACTTTGTCGGTGAGTGTATCTAGGCGGGCGCGGACATCCGATCGACCAGGCCCGGGATGCGGCTCCGACGTGAGTGCCCGGCCAGCCCTGCCGCTGCGAGCCGTTCGAGATACTCGCGCACGACCAGCCGGATAAACTTCGACGTCGCGACGCGCCCCGCTTCGATCTGCGGCTTCTCGAGTCCGCCGCCGCTGATGATGATCATCGGCTCGAGCAACTCGGGACTTCCCAGCAGCGCGACCAGCGCATGCTCGGTGTCGTCGACGTATTCTTCCATCGCCGCCACTTCGAGCGGGCGATGCCGCAGATGGTAGCGCAACTGCCCGAGTCCGTAGCTCACCTGACGCGCCGCGTCCTGCATCGCATAGCCCATCACCGCGCGATCGACCTTGCTCGGCGCGAACGCCGCGACGTGCCGATACACCGCGAGCAGAAATCCCGCCAGCGTCAGGTTGATCGACACTGAGCCCTTCGGAAACGAGTCGGCCCACAGCCACTCCTTGAGGCCCTGTTCCGCAGTCGCGCTGGCGCGGCCGAGGCCGGTGCCGCCGTAGAGCGCGCGCTTGCGAAACGCCTCCAGCAGTCGCGACGCGTCAAGCATCTGCGCGCACATCCAGCTCTTCTGTTCGAGAAAATCCTGGTTGATGAGCGCGACCCACTTCGACGGAAAGTCCAGCGACACGCCCAGGCATTCCTGCAGGAACGTGTAGAGCTGCGCGCACGCGAGCTCGAGCTCGTGGTTCAGCGGATGCTCGTGCAGCAGCTTCCACGGCACATCGGTTGCCGGAACCCAGCGGCGCCCCTTCGCCTCCTCGTACAGCTGGGTCACGTTGTCGGACCACACGTCCGACTTGCGATTGACGACGTAACCCATGTCCGGCAGCTTGCCGATCTTCTCGCTGCCCCGCGACACCATCGACTGGCTGTTGCGGACGTTTTCCGGAATCGCCGTGTAGCCGTATGTCCCGATGTCCAGGTCCTGGTAGGTCAGCCCGCGCCGCATGTCAGACGGGTGACCCTTGATGCGCTCGGTTTTCGCCTGGTACCAATGCAGCGACAGGTTGCCCTGCATCACCTGGTTGGCGGCCTCGAGGATGGTGGCGTCCTCGGTGTAATCCTTGTCGGCGTAGAATGCCACTAAGCTTGTCGCCTCACAGCTTGATTCCGGCGGCTTCGGCCGCGGCCCGGCCCATCTCGTACATCTTGTAGAGCTTCGATCGCTCCTTGCGCTCGGGCATCCCGCACTTGTCGAGCCGCTCGAAGTGCTCCTGCATCTGCTTCAGGTTGAACTGGGTGGTGATCTTGATTCCCTTCTCGATGTTCTCTTTCTTGAGTCCGCCGCCGGCCAGGATGATGAAGGCCTCGGTCAGCTCGGTTGCGGCCGCGCCGGCGAACGAAATGTTCTCGGCCTCGTCCAGATGCGCGTGCAGAACTTCGCGCTTCTCCGGGAAGTGCTGGAGCACGTATTTGAAATGTTGCATGCCGTAGCCGACGTGCCGCGCTTCATCCTGCATCACGAGCCGGAAAATCTTCTTGTCGACGTCGGTAGGCGAGAGGTATTCGCTGAAGCGGAACAGCGTCAGCACGTTGCCCTCCGCGACCAGGTGCAGCGCCACCGACATCTCGCTGAACGAATCGGCGTCGCGCAGATGCTTCAGCGCCATCTCATTGAGCGGGCTCGCCTGCATCAATCCCCACCCGGTGGTCAGCGCGCGCTTGCGGAAAACCTCGGCGTGACGCGCTTCGTCCATCGCCTGCGACGCGATAAACGCGCGCACTTCGATAAAATCCGGATTGAGCCGCGGCAGCCACATCGCTGGCGTGTCGGTCGCGATCATCTCGACTTCGGTCAGGAACGTCATCAACTGCGAGAGCGCCTTGCCCTGCGTCTCGGACATCTCGACGCCTTCCAGCCGCTCCCACGGAATATCGGTGGTGGCGTTCCACTGGCGGCTGACCGCCTCTTCGTAATAGCTCTCGGTGTTGAACGCCCACAACTCGCTCTTACGCGAGACCCACGGCTGCGCGTCGGGCACGCCGT
Organism: Candidatus Acidiferrales bacterium; assembly: GCA_035631915.1. GTDB lineage: Bacteria > Desulfobacterota > Binatia > Binatales > Binataceae > Binatus. The sequence continues at coordinate 2,632 of DASQHV010000287.1, forward strand.
CGGGAATCTCGGCGCCGCGCGGCGCATACGATCGATTGGAGCGGACTTTTTCGGGAACGTCGGTGAAGCCGTAACTGCCGATATCAAGGTCGCGGTAGGTCAGTCCGCGGCGCGGATTCGCTTCCTCGGGACTGATCTTCTCGGTCACGGCCTTCATCCACGACAGGTCCATCTCGCCGGTCCTGATCGTGTACAGCCACTTGTCGATAAAGTCCTTGTCCTCGGCGAAATTGCGGGTCGAAAGATATGCCATCGTCGTTGCCGCTCCTCAGCGCGCGCTAATTGAAACTCACGTCGAGCTTGCTCGAGAGATCGAAAAATTCCTGGATCGATTCCATGAAACGATAGAGCTTGTCGTGGCCGTCCGGATCGTCGTACACGATCTTGAGGCGCTCGCCGAAGTGGGCCAGCGTGTTGAGGTCGTGCGACGAGTCGGCCTCGCCGTTGCGCTTGATATTCTCGAGCATCTCGCGCCAGACCCGCGTGTCGCCCTCGATCGCGAAGTCGACCTGCTTGAGATCGATCGCCGGGACCTCGCGGATGTCCTTCAAATCGAAGACTTCGAACGCCAGCACGAAGTTGCGGGTCTTGCCGTTGGCGCCGACGCTGACTGCGAAGGTGGTGTCGATAAAGCCGAGACGGCGGAACTTTTCCTCGTTCGCGCCCATCTGCGCCTTCAGCGCTTCAAAATATTCTTTCGACGGGAAGCTAATCGCCATGTGTCAAATAACCTTGGATCGGTCTCCGTGAAAAATTGATCACGAGTGATCGAATGTTAAGAGTAAACCGTGCGCGAAGGCAAGCATCGACGCTGTATCCGTTCGCGACACGGCGATTTCTACTTCGCTGACGCCTGCTTCTGTCCGCCCGACGCCAGCTCCTCGTCGATTATCTGCTCGAACTGCGGCAGCGGCTGCGCGCCCGTCAACGGCCGGCCGTCGATAAAAAATGCGGGCGTGCCGTCGACGCCGAGCTTCTCGCCGGCCGCCTGGTCCTTCTTGATCTCGCTCTCATACTTGGCCTTGTCGAAGCACGCGTCGAACTCGGCGCTGTTGAGCCCCAGCGTCTTTGCGGAGGCCTTCAAGTCGGCCGGCGCGAGCTTGCCCTGGTTGACGAACAGCGAGTCGTGGAACTCCCAGAACTTGCCCTGGTCGTTGGCGCAGCGCGCGGCCTTGGCGGCGTCGAGCGCGTGCGAATGGAACGAGAGCGGGAAGTCCATGTGCACCAGGCGAATCTTGTCGCCGTACTTCTTGCGCAACGACGCGAGCGTGCTTTCCGACGCCTTGCAGAATGGGCATTGAAAGTCGGTGAACTCGACGATCGTCACCTGCGCGTCCTTGCCGCCGAGCACCGGATGCGTGCCGCTGGTGTCGACCGCCACCCGCTTGGGCTCGAGCATGATCTTTACCGGCGACTGTTTGCGCAGCCGCTCCAGCAGCGCCTGCCGATTCATCATCTCAATCAGCTGGGGCTTGATCTGATCGAACGGCGCCGCCTTGGCGGCTTTGTTCTGGTCGTAAAATTTCTTCGCGTCGGCCTCGGTCACGCCCGATTTGCCCGAGTACTCTTTCTTGAGGTAGTCGGTGACGCTCAGCTTCTGCTGCTGCGCGGCCTGGTCGATCAGGTAGTCGTCGGTCATCGATTGCAGCGTCTGGCGCTTGATATCGAAGCTGCGATCCGCGATCAGCTGGTCGACGCGCTTCTCGAGCGCCGCGCGAAACTCGTCCATCTTCGGCTTGACCTTTGAGTCTAGATCCTGCTCGGTGATCTTGTGATCGCCCACGGTGGCGACGACGTTCTTGGCATCGTCGGCCCAAGCGGAGGGAACAGCGGCGGCCGCGCCGAGAAATGCGATCGCAAATACGGTAAGAACGACGCGCCGCGATGAGCTGTGGATACGGCGCGCGGGACACTTCGGGGTCATTTGCATTGGGTAAAGTTCAACTCCGTCGGGAATGGTTAATCGCGAAATAATATCACGCGGCGAGGTACGCTGTCGCGAGGGCCAGATCGCGCGCAGCGCGCAGCTCGCGCACAGTTGCGTGGGGGCGCGAAAACCTTATCCTTTATCGATACGCGAGAGTGGCGGAACGGCAGCCGCGCTGGACTTAGGATCCAGTGCCGCAAGGCGTGGGGGTTCAAGTCCCCCCTCTCGCATTACCCGCTAGATCGCGAAGCCAGAGCGAGAAGAAGCGCGGACAATCCCCGAAACCTCACGCAGGTTTCGGACTTCCCGTCTCAATTGGAAGCGGGCAGAGCAATCGCGTCACAAGATAAGTAACCGCGCCTGGTTCTCGTTCACACAGGAAGTCCGAAACCCAGTGTGGGTTTCGGTCTCTTGATCCGGGGCGCCCGCACGACTGCGAGCGCCCCTCCATCGTATGCTTACTGCTCCGGCACCAGCTCTACGCGACGGTTTTGCGCGCGCCCCTCGGCCGTGTCGTTGGTCGCGACGAAGTCGGTCTTGCCGTAGCCGTGCGGGATCAGCCGGCTCTCAGGAATGCCCGCTTTGCCCA
>DASQHV010000288.1:0-9012 GCA_035631915.1 Candidatus Acidiferrales bacterium
CATGAAGATGCCGGAACTGGCCAACGACCCGCGCTTCAAGAGCGCGCGCGGCCGCCGCGACAACCGCGTCGAGTTGCGCGACGTGATCGAGAATTGGCTCTCGCACTTCGATTCGCGCGACGACGCGATCGCTGCGCTCGACGCCGAGCGGGTGCCGTGCGGTCCGGTGCTGAGCGTCAACGAGGCCGTCAAGCATCCGCATCTCAATCAGCGCAAGACCGTCCGCTGGGTCGAGGATCCGCTGCTCGGCACGGTCGCGATTCCCGGCGTGCCGGTGAAGTTTTCCGCGTGGCCGGATCGTATCGCAGTGCGCTCGGCGCGCCTGGGCGAGGACAACGAGCGGGTGCTGCACGAAATTTTGGAAATGCCCGACGAGCGAATTCGCGACCTCTATGCGCGCGGAATCCTCGTGCGCGACGCGACGATCGACACGCCGCCGGCCACGGGTCTCTGAGCCGCGAGGGGGACGGGACGCAATGGACATGACCGATCGCACCGCGATCGCGATGAACGTGTTCCGTGGCAACGTTCCGCCGCAATTCGACAACCTTCCCTCGATAACGGCGATCGGTCTGATTGCGGGGGCGCTTTCGGGCATCTGGGGATCGCCCGGAGTCCTTCATGGTTGGGTGATGAGCGAATTCATGTCGCTGTCATCGCCAAGCGAGATGATGGCGTTTGTTGTTGCGCCCAGCGTTCTGTCGCTGACGGCCACGATGGTCCTCGCGGCGTACCTGAGCCGGACGGCCGGCCCCGTAAGATCGCGCGAGTCGTTTCAGGCGGTCTTGTTCGCGCTGAATATGTGGTTCGTCGGCGCCTGCGCCTCTGGAATTTGCTGGTTAATCTACGGCCTTGAAGAAGACCGACTTTCGTCGCCGCTGTTCATTGTGAGCGGCGTCGCGTTCCTGATGATCGCGATTATAGTGGCCAAGCCCGCGAGGATGGCGTTCAAGACCCTGTTTCCTGCCCGCAACGCCGGTTGATTCCACGCGCGCTTTCGATCTACCCATTCACCTCAAGATGCGCCACGCTGGCGGCGCGCAATCACGCGCCGGAAACTCAACCGTTCAGCCTGCGAAGGGAGTCTCTATGAAGCAAGCAGTTTCGAGAATGTTGATGGCGATTGCTCTCACGGCAGCCGCGCCGCTGGTCGCGCACGCCGACACCTGGCAAATAGACCCCGCGCATACCAACGTCGAGTTCACCGTACGCCATCTTATGATCTCGAACGTGAAGGGCCAGTTCGAAAAAACCACTGGCACGATTACCACCGACCCCGCCAACCTGACCGCGTCCTCGATCGACGCCACTATCGACGCGTCGTCGATCAACACCCGCGTCGACATGCGCGACGGTCATCTGAAGAGTCCGGACTTTCTCGACGTCGCCAAGTACCCGACCATCACGTTCAAATCGACCAAGATCGAAGCCGACGGACCCGGCAACTGGAAAGTCACCGGCGACCTGACCTTGCATGGCGTGACCAAGCCGGTGGTGCTCGCAGTCGAGGCGACCGGAACGCCAATCAAGGATCCGAATGGCAATACGCGGGCGGGCGCGTCGGCAACGACAAAAATCGATCGCCGCGACTACGGGCTGACCTGGAACAAGGCGCTCGAGGCCGGCGGCGTCGTGGTCGGCGACGAGATAAAGATTTCGATCGATCTCGAGGCAATCAAGAAGTAGCGCGCCCGGCGCCCCTTCCTATCATCTGAGCGGTGGCTCCCCTCCGTGTCATGCTGAGCGGAGTCTGCGGAGTCGAAGAATCCCGGCGCGCGATCTTACGCGCGTTCTGATTGTATGCGGGGCTCGCGCCCCGCGCCCCCGGCAGTGCCCAGCCCTGCACCCGGGGGAAGAAAAGAAGAAAACAAAGATGCGGCCGCGGCGGCCTGTTAGAAGTTCACGGCGAGGCCGCCGCGAGGGTTCGCACCTGAGTTAAATCATCGCAGAGCGGAGTCCGCGGAAGAATCCGGCGCGCAATCCTACGCGCGGTCTGCGCCTGTTGACCCACAAAAACAAGGGCGCCGGGAGAGTTTCCCGGCGCCCTTGCGTACCGATCAAACCAATCGCGCTACCAGCGCCCTACGGCGTGATGTTGTGAACCTGGTAGTTTCCGGTCGCCAACGGCAGCGTGCCGCCGGTGCCGAAGAGGGCCGCATCGCTGGAGACCACGTTGAGGGTGTCTCTCGGCGCCTTCTTGCCCTCGCCAGCGTCCACGATCGTGACCGTCTCCGTCCTGATCACGCCGTCGTTGCACTTGCCCGGACCGGTCGTGAAGGTCGCGGTGTTGTGCGTGCTGGGCGGCGAGGTCGTTGCCGGTCCGCTGAACACAAGGCTGGTGAACGTGTTGAAGTGACACGCCACCGTCTTCGTTCCGATCTGCGAGACCGACTGCCAATCGCCCTGGACGCCTGCCTGACCAGCCCGGCCGACGTTGCCAGAGTTCTGCAGGTTCTTCTTCTTGGCTCCAGCACCGACGTTCACGCCGCCGCCACCGGTCACGAAGTTCGCGAACCAGTTCTTGATGACGGTGTTGGTCGGGATGTCGTTTTCGCCTCCGGCGTCGCGGAAGCATTCGATGAAGCTGCCGTCATCCACTACTCCCGGCGGGTCGGCGTCCACGCATGCTTGGAGCTTGTCTTGGGTCTCGACCGTCGAGGTGTAGCTCTTGGTGGCCACGCCTGCGGTGGTCGTCGAGCTGCCAAGCTCGCCCACGTTAGCGCCGCCCGAGCAGACTCCGCTGTCGCAGTTCCCGTTGCTGGTGCAAGTCGCACCGCCGTTGTTTCCGCCGACGCAAGTTCCGATCGCGGCGAAGAACACCGTGTAGCCCGTCTGACCGCAGGAACCAACGACCGCGCCGGGGCAGTCCCCATCCCCTGTGCAGGTGGTGGTGTGCGCATTCGAGCAGATGTTCGGAAATCCGTTCAGAGTCGCCGTCAGCGTATGCTGCACGCCGATCGGGTTGAACTCGACCAGCGGGGTCAAGGTCGCAAACTGATCGCTCCAGACCTTGCGAGCCGTGGTGCTCGCGACGTCGTCGAACGCACCTTGGTCTCCACCGCCGCTATCGGCATCCGAAATACAGTCTCCGACGCTGAGGTCGGTATCGTTCGCCAAATCTGCACACGCTCGGATGAAATCCGCGCCGGCGTTGGTTCCGGTGTACGTGAAACTGACTTGACCCAGGGCGTCCGTCGTCTTGAATCCACTGTCTGCCGCGTTGACGCTTGCACCGACTGTCTTGATTCCGACCAGGTAGCCGCTGAACGAGCAGAAATCCTCGGTCCCGCCGTCACACTGCGAATCAGTTGTGCAGAGGCCGGTATCTCCATCGTTATCCGGATCGGCGATCCCGGTGCAGGTTCCTGCGCCGGCTGACGCGCAAGTCGAGTCGGCCTTGCAGATGATGGTCGGGTTGCCGCTGCAAACTCCCGGTCCCTCGGCACAGTGGCCCTGCGCTCCGTTGAGCGTCGCGACTACCGTATGCGTGCCACCGGTCTTGTTGAATGCACCCGGCGGACTCACGACCACGGTCGGAATCCAGTTCTTAGTTACAGGATCGCTCCCGATATCCGATGAATCATCGCCAACCTCGCCAAGGCACTCCGAGGTCGATTCACCACCGTCAGGGCCGCGCACGTCGGCGCAAGCCTGAATCGTGTCGACGCCCACGCCGTTGTCGTCGTGATACGTGAACGTGACCACGCCGCTCGGATCGGGCTGAGTCACGGTGTTCGTATCCTTGCTATTTACGCCAGTGACCTGGAAACCGACAACGACGCCCGCGTAGTCGCAGAAATCGTCGGCCTCGCCGCCGCAATCTGAATCCGTAGTGCAAGGGCTGCCCTCGGTGTCGTCGCCCGCGGGGTCAAGGTTGCCGGGCACCTCGGCGCAAACGCCAAGATTATGCGTCTGCGCGGTGACGGTGTGATCGGTGTCGAAAGGGTTGTTGGCGCTGGGTGGCGTCAGATCGATCGACTCCTGCGCGAACGCCGCTGCAGGGACGAATGACGCCAACGCGAGAAATGCGATTGCGCAACTGAGGCGCAGCGCGTTTCTCGCGACCGTCCTTCGTGTCAGAACCTTCCAGAAAGACATAAGAGTTCCTCCCGTACATTCACAGTTGGTTGTGGTGCGCTACGAAACGCAACCGTCACTAGGCCATTCTCCCGGAGGGGTAGCGACACACCCGCCGGAGTCCAAACCGTCTGACGCCGGAGCCAAACCGTCTGGACTGTTTCTTCAAGCTGCCCGATTTCCCCGCAGCGTGCGCGTAGACGTAGTCAGGTTGCTAATTAGAGTCAAGCCAGACAGCGTAAATTTTGCTTAAGCCTTTGTTACGCGGACGTACCTGTGCCATCCCGCGAATTGGCACGGTTATGCACGCGAGACGGATGTAGTAGGTACGCTTATGATTTGGCGGATCGATCGTGCTGCGGGGTGCGCGCGCCGACTCGGGCGAACGCTCGTTCCGACCCCTGCACCACCACCACGCATCGCTTGCCGTCGGCGAACCCTTCGGGAGAGAGCCCGACTTTGTCGGCCAGATTGGTCGCGATCACGATCAGGCCGCCCGGCGTCTGCCGCGCGAGTTGCGCCGCCGTTGGCACCGTCAGCACGTCCGAATGGAGCCGGCGCCCGAGCACGAGACCCGCATCGCGAATCAACGCGAGCAGTTCGGGGTCGGCCTCCTTCTCATTCGTCGGGACCAGCACCGCGCGCAGGTTCGATTTCTTGCGCTGCGCGACGCGCAACGCCAGGTCGAGCGCAGCGCGTCCGTGCGTCCCGGCGTCGACCACGGCGAACACGCGATCGAAGGGGCGGTCGCCGCCGTGAATCACGACTGCGACGTGAATCGGCAACGCGCGCGCCTTTTCCAGGATCTCACCCACCACCCCACCGAGCAGGTCCGAGCCAAACACGGCGCGATGCGACCCGAGCAGCAGCCATCCGATTTGCGGCTCGTGCGCGAACGCGAGGATGTCGCGCGCCGGATCGTCGCTCCACACGGCCTGCGGCGTGATGACGCTGCCGTGGAGCATTGCGAGATCCATCGCGGCCGACAGCGCGGGCGAGCGCGGCGGCACGCGTTGCTCAGCTTCGCGGAGTCCCGAGCGCACGCCGCCGGGCGGCGGCTTCACCAGCGCAAGGACACGGGGCGGAGGCGCGTCGTGCGGCGTCGCAGCGAGCGCGAGTTCGATCAGGTCGGAGACGCCTTCGGGATTCGACACCGGAACCAGGATGGCGCTGTGTTCGGTACCGTTGACCGGGCGCTGCGCCGGCTGATTTGGCCGCGGAGCGGGATGCGGCGTATGGGGCGCGGGATGCGACGTCACCAGCGCAGGCTGCGGCGCGCGGACGGGTTCCGGCGAGAAAGTGCCAAGCTCCGGCAGGTTCTCGAGCTCCGGCTTCTGGCCGCGCGTAATCAGGTGCAGAATCGGGGTGGTCGAAAAGGTCGTCACCAGCGCCATTATCACGAGCATCGCGAACAGCGTCGGCGAGATCACGTTCATCTCGAGGCCGATATTGAGCACGATCAGTTCCATCAGGCCCCGGGTGTTCATCAGCACTCCGAGCGCCGAGGAATCCCGCCAGCTAAGCCCCGTGATTCGCCCGGCCACCGCGCTGCCGCCAAACTTGCCGGCCGAAGCGATTACCACGATTGCCACGCACATAGTCCACTCGGCGACGCCGCTCACGAGTCCGATCTGTGTTCGCAGTCCCGTGTACGCGAAGAACGCGGGCAGCAGCAGCACGATCACGATATCTTCGAGCCGGTCGGTCAGCTCACGCGCCATGCCGCTGTCGTGCGGAATCACCGCGCCGAGCGCAAACGCGCCGAACACGGCGTGGATGCCGATCAGCTCGGTCGCCGCCGCGGAGAACAGCAGCGCGACGAAAATCGCCGCCATCACTCCCTGCGTCAGACGTCCGCGATTGCCGTACACCAGCGAGAGCCGGCGCATCGCGGGACGCACCACGACGATCATCACGACGATGAACGCCAGCGCCATCACGATCGTGGTCGCAGCGCCGGACGCCTGCGCCCGCGCAACGCTCACCACGAACGCCAGCATGCACCACGCGGTCACGTCGTCCACCGCGGCGCAGGTCAGCGCGATCGCGCCCATCCGGGTCTTGTGGATTTTTCGATCGGTAAGGATTCGCGCGAGCACCGGGAACGCCGTCACCGACATCGAGACGCCCAGGAACAACGAGAAGCAGGTGAACGGCACGTCGCGGGTCGACAGCCGCGGATAGAGTATCAGCGAGATCGCGGCGCCGAGGATGAACGGCGCGATGATGCTGGCGTGAGAGATCGCGACCGTCGCGTGGCCGCGCTTGCGCAACAGCGCCGGGTCGAGCTCCAGCCCGACCAAAAACATGTAGAGGATCACGCCGACCTGGGAAATGATGTTCAGGAACGGGCCGACCGAGGCGGGAAACAGGTAAGCCTCGGCGGCGGGGGCAAGCCGTCCGAGCAGCGACGGTCCAAGCACGATACCGGCAAGAATCTCGCCGACGACGGGCGGCTGATGCGCGTTGCGAAAGACCGAGCCCATGCCGCGCGCCGTCGCGATGACGACCACCAGCGCCATCAGCACGTGCAGCAGGTCGCCCGCATGCGCCTGCGACGCGAACGAGCCGAACACCACGTCGCCAATCGGCGACGGCGCGGCGAGTCTGTCGCCGATCGAGCGAATCAGCAGGTAGACCAGCACTACGCCGCCGACCATCAGCCCGTAGGCGCTGGCGGCCCGCAGGCCGGCGGGAGTGATTCGCGGGGGCGCCTCAGCCATGCGACAAATCTACCAGAGCGCCAACCTAAGGGCACCGCGGATTGGCGCGACAATCCGCAGGATGCTAGCGGCGCGGCGTTTTGCGCGACTTGGCGCGCGACCGCTTCGACGCCGACGCCTTCGAAGCGGCTGCGGCACTCGACGTCGGGCGGCGCCGGCGAATCGCCGCCACCGTCTCGAAAATCTCGGCGGCGTGCTGACCCTTGGCAGCGGCTGGGCCGGCGAGCCCATTGCGCGCATGATGCGCGAGATCGCTTAGCGACAAAATCCCGATGATTGCGCCGGCCGAGTCGACTACCGGCAGGCGATGGACCTCGTGGGTGCGCATCAGGCGATGCGCCGTCGCGAGGCTGTCGCCCGGGGCGCAGGTGATCACCTGCGCGGACATCGCGCGCTCGACCGGAATCGCGCCGAGCGGCAGACCCTGCGTGTACGCGGCCATCGAAAGGTCGCGATCGGTGACGATTCCCGCCAACCGCCGGTTTGCGTCGAGCACCGGCACGCATCCGCAGTCGTGCTCCCACATGATTCGCGCGGCGGCGTTCAGCGTTTCATCGAGCGCGCACGACTTCACCTCGCGCGTCATCAGCTCTGACACTTTCATTTCGATTTGTCCCAGGTCGTGTACGGATGCTGCGACAGGTTCGAGTTGAAGTAGCGCGGATCGTCGCTCACTTCGCGATCGATCCAGTCGGGCAGATCGACCTTCTCGCCGGGCGCATTGAGTTCGACTTCGGCGACGGTCAGGCCGCGATTGTCACCGGTGAATTCGTCGACCTCGAAGGTGTGCCCGCCAAACGGAATTCGGAAGCGGGTCTTTTCGATAAGCGGGCGAAGGCACATGCGGTCGAGCAGCTCGTTCGCCTCGGCGAGCGGGATTTTGTACTCGTATTCCTTGCGCGAAATTCCCTTGGTGATTCCCTTGATCGTGATGTAGCCAAGGTCGCCGGAGGTGCGGACGCGCACGGTGCGTTCGTTGTCGGTGCTGAGATAGCCCTGCCGGATGACGAGTCCGGGGCCAAGCTCGCTCCAGTTGCGCGGCCGGACCAGGAACTTGCGTTCGATTTCGTTGGCCATCGCCGTCTAGCTGGCCGACGCGGTGCTGCGCGGCGTCATCCCGATCATCAGCTTCAGATGACGCACATAGTTGATGTTGGGCTGGGAATTGAGGCCAAGTTTTGCGATCGCACGGAGCACTGCCGCGCTGTCCTCGGACTCCAGTTCAACGGTCTCGGTCGTCCCGCCGCCAACGATTCCAATCACGGCGAACTCGGCGGTGTAGCGTTCGAACGTGAACCCGGTGCGGGACTTCGTCACTTCGACGATCGCCAGGTCGGCCTCCGGCTTGATTAGCTCATTGATGAGCTCGTCGTAGGTGTACGACGGGCGCTCGATATGCGGAACCGCGACGGCGAGATTTGGAAACACGTTCTCGACGATGGTGCGTGAATCGAGCGGGAAGCCGGCCTTCAGCACCGGCCGCCAACGCTCGAGGCGGCCCGCCTGTTCCGCGAACAACTTGATGTCCAGCAATCCGCCGCGAAACTTGACGTTCGCAGTGTCCGTCGCGCGCGACAGGATATAGGTCTCCGAACTCTCGCGCGGCGCGCCCGCCGGCGCCTCTTTGGCCAGCTGGTCGCGAATCGGAGACAGATGATTTCCCCAGATGCGGAATTCATATCGGGCGGGAGTCTTGTCCATGGCCGTTGGATGCTCGCTTTGAATGCTTTGTACCGACGCTCACCTGCCGCCTCGAAGATATTAGCATCAAGTGCCGGCTTTCGTGCAGACCGAAAGGATCCCGCCGCAAGCCCTGGCGCTGCGCAACTGGCCGTCCGCGCGGTGCAGGAGGGGGCCGGATCAGGCGGCGGCGTACTTCGAGCTGGCGGCCGGGCGCCGGATGTCGTCGAGCGATCGCGCAGGCTCGCCCAGGCCGCTGAACGCGACGCCGCTGACCGGCAACACCGCCAGGTTCACCGGGCATCCCGCGAGCACGCTGTCGGTGAAGCTCGCGCCGGGCAGGTTGGCGTACACGCCTTCGATTGCGTCGCGCTCCGCGGAGGTGCCGATTGCGGTCCTTATCGACGCGAACGCACCGTACAAGTCGGGCTCCGCGATCATGATCGAACCGAGCAGGGTCGAGACTCGCGCGACAACGACCATGCTGCTCCACAGTGCGCCGCCGCGCATCAGATCGACCGCGTCGGCAAAG
>DASQHV010000289.1:0-1791 GCA_035631915.1 Candidatus Acidiferrales bacterium
GACGTCGCGATCGTTGAAGCGCACGAACGAAATTCCCGGCGTGTTGCCCAGCACGATGCTCGCTTCCTTCAGGCCCGACAGTTTGCCGCTGGGCAGATCGATCTGCGTCACGTCGCCGGTGATAACGGCCTTGCTGTTGTAGCCGAGGCGAGTGAGGAACATCTTCATCTGCTCGGAGGTCGTGTTCTGCGCCTCGTCCAGGATGATGAACGAATCGTTGAGCGTGCGGCCGCGCATGAACGCCAGCGGCGCGACTTCGATCGTCCCGCGCTCCAGCATCCGGCGCGCGCGATCGAAATCCACCATCTCGTGCAGCGCGTCGTAGAGCGGGCGCAAATACGGATTCACCTTCTCGGCCAGGTCGCCGGGCAGGAAGCCGAGCTTCTCGCCCGCCTCCACCGCGGGCCGGCACAGCACCATCCGCGTCACCTGGTTTTTCATCAGCGCCGCCAGCGCCATCGCCATCGCAAGATAGGTCTTGCCGGTTCCGGCGGGGCCAATTCCAAAAACGATGTCGTGCGCGCGAATCGCGTCGATATAGACCTTCTGATTGATGCTCTTCGGCGAGATGACGCGCTTGTGCGCCGACACATAGATCGTATCGAGAAAAATGTCCTTCAGCTCGGCATTGCGATCGCCGCGGATAATTCGAATCGCGTACTCGACGTCGCTCGGATAAATCGGGTAGCCGTGCTTGAGCAGATCGTAAAGCTCGCCGATCACCTTGCCCGCCAGCGCCTGCTCCGCGTGCGCGCCGGAAATCTTCAGCGACGTGCCGGTGACGCCGATTCGCACGCCGAGCGCGGCCTCGACCGTGCGCACGTGCGCGTCATGCTGGCCGAGCAAATCGGTGAACAGGCGCGGGTCGTCGAAATGAAGTTCGAGCGAGTCGTCGGTGGCTAACTGGGAAATCGCCGGGGCCTCTTCTGGTACAGCTTTCGTCGCGGTCGCCCGCCGGTTGCGAGTCACTCAGGCACCGGCGCGTTCAATCGTAATCCATTTGATCGGGCTGATGAAAGTGGCAACCGGCAAAATTCAAGCTTGCGCGACGATCGACGCTACTTTTGCGAGCGCCTCGTCCAGCTTGCCGGCGTCCTTGCCGCCCGCCTGCGCCAGGTCGGGACGTCCGCCGCCGGTGCCGCCGACGATAGGCGCGATCTGCTTGATGATCTCGCCGGCCTTGATCTTCGCGGTCAGATCCGCCGTGACGGCGACCAGCAGCGCGACCTTGCCCTCGCCGAGGTCGCTCCCCAGCGCGACCACCGCCGAGCCGTGCTTCTGGCGCATGCGATCGGCCATCTCGCGCATCGTGCGCGGCTCGACGCCGTCGAGCCTGCGCGTGACGACCTTCACGCCGCCCGCCTCGCTGACGCTTTCTTCCGACGTCGCGCCGGCCGCACCGCCCGCGAGCTTCTGTTCCATCGCACGCAGTTTCTTTTCGAGCTCCTTCTCTCGCGCGAGCAACTTTTCCAACCGCTCGACCGCGGCGCCGTCGCGCGCGCCGAGCTGCGCGCCGATCTGGTCGAGAATCTTCTCGCGCTGCCGAATCGCCTCGAGCGCGCCCTGTCCCGTCACCGCTTCGATTCGGCGCACGCCCGCCGCCACGCCCGACTCCGCATCGAGCTTGAAAAATCCGACGTCGCCGGTGCGCGAGATATGCGTCCCGCCGCACAGCTCGACCGAAAAATCGCCCATCTTCACCACCCGCACCACGTCGCCGTACTTGTCGCCGAAAAACGCGAGCGCGCCGGCTTTGATCGCGTCGTTGTAGGGCATCTCCTCGGTGGTGAC
>DASQHV010000290.1:0-7234 GCA_035631915.1 Candidatus Acidiferrales bacterium
AGGAAGGGACGCTGGAGACCATAACAACAGAGACGCCCGCAGATACCGCTTTGCCCGCACGCGAGCGTGCAGCCGGCGACTGATAAGAGCGGCTGCCTCCTGTAAAGAAACAGACAAGCAAAGGGGTCGCATTCGAACGAATGCCGGGGGTTCCGCAGGATGACGCGGGCATATGGACCACTCCTGACGGAACCAAAGTATGTTGGTTCAAAGATCCTGACGGAAACGTCCTGTCGCTCACGCAGTCTTCGCCGGTATAATCTCAGGACCGAACTTCGATTTGGCGGTGAGCGTGAAATAGATGACTCGGAGTTGAAGCGGTGAGCAGGAAAATTCGCATCGCTTTGTCATATGTGTTTACCTTCTTCACGCTGGCAGCGAGCTCGCTAGCCTCGGACAGCGTTTCAAGATGACAGTGGCTCCCCGGTCCCACGCACAAAACGAGATTACGGTCAGTCCGTTCGTGGTTTTGCCAATCGGCAGCCGGCAGGTTGCCGACCAGAGTTACACTCACGTTGGCGGCGAAATTCTGCTCGGTAAGGGACTGGGCGATTTGGCGGATTCGCCGTCGCTGAGATACCTTCGGCCCTTCGCGATGCAGGCCGAAACGGGATACGCGGCCAGAGTCCAGGGACCCGCGAACAGCGACGTTTTCGCCAATTTGGAGGTCGAGTATTCGCTTGCGTATTTCGACCGCTTCGTCGAACGGCTCGAACTCAAGCGGCCGTGGATCGATTTCGTGCCCTATGTTCAATTCAACTATGCGCAGTCATTCATCGCGTCCCGCCTAACGACGAAACCAGATTTTCGGCTGACGCCGGGAGTCGGATATTTGGGCGACTACTGCGAGGTGAGCGTTGGAGCGCAGGTGGCGCTTAACGGCGCTGCGCCGAGCGGCAACCGCGTAGGAGTGCTCGGGCTGGTCGAGATCTTCTACGACAACATATTTCCGGCGCTGGGCTGGAACCCGTTCTGAGGAGAGTTACCGTGCGCCCCAACCTCCGCCGTTCTTGTGGGGACTAAGCGTTCGCAAGGAAGCAGCGTCCGCAAGGAAGCAACCGCACGGGCGGCGCCGATCCGCGTCGCGCATCGATGCTTGCGCGATTGCGGTCGATGTTGAACAATCGCGTTTCCCGCGTTTTTCACGGATTTCCGCGCGACGCGGAGAGGTGGCCGAGTGGTCGAAGGCACCAGATTGCTAATCTGGCGTACTGGGTAACCGGTACCGAGGGTTCGAATCCCTCCCTCTCCGCCATCGAAGCAGAAGAGACGGCGCCGTCGGCGGGACAACAGATTTGACCGGGGCAGGGCCTGCTCGATAGAGTCTCGCGCGAAAGCGCCTCAGCGCCTTGCTGCCAACCGGAGGCCCTATGGCACGCGCATTCCATGTAGAACCGCTCGACGCGACGTTCGGCGCCACGGTGACGAACCTCAAGCTTGCCGCCCTCGACGACGCGACGTGGCATGATCTCTACGCGACCTGGCTGGAGTACGCGCTCCTCATCTTCCCCGGACAGAATCTCAGTCGTGCCGAGCAGGTTGCATTCGCAAAGCGCTTCGGCCCGCTCGAGTTTGAATTGGCGGCAATCAGCAACGTCAAGGCCGACGGCACGCTTATCGCCGAGACCGACGACAGCGATCTCATGAAGGTGCTCAAGGGCAACATGGGATGGCACTGTGACAGCACCTACATGCCCGTGCAGGCGAAGGGCGCCGTGTTCTCCGCAGACGTGGTGCCGGGCTCCGGCGGCCGCACCGGATGGGCCGACATGCGGGCCGCATACGACGCCCTGGACGACGTTCTCCGGGCGAAGGTGGAGCGGCTCGCGGCGTATCACTCGCTCCGCTACAGCCAGGCGAAGATCGGCCATCGGCCGAAAGAGGGGAGCGACTATAGCGGCTATGGCTTTCACAACGGCCCCGTTCCCCTGCGCCCGCTGGTGAAGGTCCATCCCGAGACCGGCCGAAAGTCACTGCTGATCGGTCGCCACGCCTACGGCATACCTACGATGGATTCGGACGAGTCGGAGCGGTTCCTGCAAGAGCTCGTCGACTTCGCCTGCCGTCCGCCGCGCATTTATCATCACGAGTGGACGGTCGGGGACGCCGTCGTATGGGACAATCGTTGCCTGCTCCATCAGGCGACGCCGTGGGACATGACCAAGCCTCGAGTGATGTGGCACAGCCGCATCGCGGGCGATTCCGTGAGCGAAGCCGCGCTCCCCTGACGCTAACGAGCTAGAAGGGCGTCCAGCCGAACCGCGGAGAGAGCTTGTCCAGAAAAATCATCGCCGAACCCACCAGAGACACCTGTGAGGATTGCACGGCGGCATGTGTGACCGGCACTTGCACTCCAACTGTTAGCTGATAGGTCTCGGTGAGATACGCAACTCCCGGAGTTACGAACAGTGACAAGCCGTGTTGATCACCACCGTCGAGTGACTGGCTGAAATTCAGCTCACTGAAAGGGCACAGCTTCTTTAGTGGCCACGGGATCCGCGTGTCGGTCGCGTAGGCAAGATAAGGCATCGAGTAGTCCACGACGGGATCGAAGAATACTTCGTCGCTATGGCCGCTGCCGAAGGCGTGGGAAAATCCGAGGTCGCCCTGGAGCTCGATCGCGCGCAAGAAACTCGGCCAGCCGTGCTCGACGACGCCACTGCCGAGGCGCCCGCCCCACGAAAAGAATCCTCCCGCGTGCACCTGCATCGGCTCGTCCGCGATGTGTGAGCTGGTGGGAAAGTCGAGTTGCGGCTCGAAGGCAATTTGGAAATCCGATCGTTGCAGGAACACATACTTGAGCGCGAGCTCGACGTTGCCGAAGCCCGCACGCGCAGGTCCGTCGCGCGGCGACATCGACTCCCATTGACCCCCGATTTCGATTTCGAACGTGGTCGAGAGCATCTTCTCGACGCCAAAACCAAGCTCCAGCGTCCTGCCCTGGGAGTTTCTCTGCCATCGCGGCTCGATCGGCGTCAGGTTGTTGTTGAGCGTGGCGTCTTGAGCAATCAGCGTTTGCATCAGATCGGGCGGCTCGTCAGACGGTCGCGCAACATTCGCAACCGTCAGCGCCAGGATCAGAGCGCCCAGCGCCCGCGACGTGCATTGGCCGCGCGTCATTTGTAAGGTGGCGCGCCGCCGCGAGCTTCTTGAGGCGCGGAGTTACCTGTTGCAGCTGACGCCTGCGCTCCATTTGCGCTGATGCTGGCCGCACCCGGCGCGACCGCTTTGCGGATGGCCTCGAGCAGGACGCGCTTCAGCACCGGCTTGCTGACATGCGCATCGCATCCCGCGGCGAGGCTGCGTTTGACGTCTTCTTCGAGCGCGGAGGCAGTGAGCGCGATAATCGGCGTAGGAGCGAGGCCCTGCTCGCTCTCCCACTCGCGCAGCGCGCGGGTGGCCGTCAGACCGTCCATCTTCGGCATCCGCACGTCCATCAACACGACGTCGTGCGGCGCGGCCTTGAATTTTTCGATGACTATGAGGCCGTTCTCAGCGACCTCGAGTTCGTAGGGTAAACCCTTGAAGTAGGCCGCGATGAGCATGCTGTTGTCGGGAGAATCTTCCGCGAGCAGGATGCGCAAGGGCCGTTGGTCGGGCGGCGCGTGGTTGGACGCAACCAGCGTCGATTGCGCCGAGACCGGCTCATCGTCACTCAGCAGGCGGCCGATTGTCGTGAGCAGCTCGCCCCGCTTGATCGGCTTGACGAGGTAGGTGTGCAGGCCGATTTCGTGCAGGTGCGCGAGCTGAAAGTTAAGGTCCTCCGACGTGAGCATCAGAATGATCGTGCGATCGAGTGCGGCATCGCAATCGCCCGGCTTGGCGGCCTGGCGCTCGCTCAGCACGCGGCGCGCGACCTCCGCGCCGCTCATTCCCGGCATGCGGTAGTCGAGCAACATCAGTCGGTACGGACAGTTTGCCGCACGCGCGCGCGCAAGCTCGGCAAGGGCCGCCTCACCGCAGCTGGCTTCGCTCGGCTCCGCGCCCGCCCGCAAAAGCGCCTCGCGCAGAATGAGGCGGTTGGTATCGTTGTCGTCGACGATGAGGATCCGCACGCCGTCGAGCCGCACAGTTCCGCGACCGGCTGCAGCGGCGGGCTGCGGGTCCGGGCGCAGCGCCACGATCACGCGGAAGGTCGAGCCGCGGCCGAGCTCACTCTCAACCTCAACCGTGCCGCCCATCAGCTTGGTAAGCCGGGTTACGATAGTCAGGCCCAAGCCGCTGCCGCCGAAGCGGCGCGAGATCGACGCGTCGGCCTGGCTGAAGCCACTGAAGATCGTCTCCAGCTTGTCGGCCGCGACGCCGACGCCGGTATCTGCGACCGCAATGCACAGCCGCACCGCCGCTGAGTCGGACGAGCCGGTGCCTGCCGCATCTTCCGCCAAATCAACCGTGAGTCCGACCTCGCCCTTTTCGGTGAATTTGATCGCGTTGCCGAGCAGGTTGATCAGAATCTGACCCAGCCTCAGCGGATCGCCGATTAGATTGCGCGGGACCGCCGGCGGGATGCGGGCGGTGAGCTCGAGGCCCTTGGCGTGGGCCCGCACGCCCATCGTCTCCAGCGTCCGATCGATCAGCTCCTCGAGGTCGAAGCCGACCGCCTCGATGCTGAGACGGCCGCTTTCGATCTTGGCCAGGTCGAGGATCGAGTTGATGAGGTGGAGCAGGGCGTTGCCGTTGGATCGCATGGTGTCGAGATATCGGCGCTGCTGATCGTCGAGCTCGCCGTCCTCCCACAGCAGGTCTGCCATGCCCAGAATCGCGTTCATCGGGGTGCGAATCTCGTGGGACATGCTCGAAAGAAACTCGGACTTGGCGCGCGAGGCGGCCAGCGCGCCCTCTCGTGCGGCGACCAGTTCCAGTTCGAGCGCTTTGCGCTCGGTGATGTCGCGGGTGCTCGAGACCGCGCACTGCTCGCCGTCGAGTTCTACGACTCGGGCGGAGACCAGGCCTTCGACGGTTTTGCCGGCCGCGGTGTGGAGCGTTACCTCGTAGTTGCGCATCTCGCCGTTGGCAACGAGTTGGTCGTAGAAGCTGCGATACACGTCAGGATCCCAAAGACCCATGCTGTTGGCTGTCGCGCCGATGGTGGCGGCACGCGTGTGGCCGCTCATCCGCACGAATTCGTCGTTGACATCTATGTAGACGCCATCGCGCAAGCGCTTGATCGTCATCGCGTCCAGACTGGCCTCGACAATTTTTCGCAACGCGACTTCGCGGCTCTGGGCGATGAGGTAGTACCGCTTGAGCACCGTGAAATTCGCCGCGAGCACCGTGGTCGCCGCTAGCGCCATCCAGCGCTGGACGTCGTTGGCCTGGACCTCGCCCCGCAACGACACCACGCTGAAACTGACGATCCCGGCTGCTACCAAGCCGAGCTGCCAGCGCAGACTCCACGGCACCAGCATCGTGGTGCCGAGTACGAGCGCGAATAGGGCTATTTGCAGCGGCTCGTCCTGATACATCGCGATTGACATCAAGGTGTGGCTGCCAATCACACCGAGACAGAGCGCCATCGTCACCGCGCGCCAGTGATGCTTGAACCAGCGAAGGTAAGTTGCGATGAAAGTTGCTGCCGCGAGACCGAGGTCGAACGCACAGAAGTATGACGCCGCGGCAAGAAACTGTATCTCGATCAGCGCAACTTCGAGCAGGTAGACGAGCTCGAACACTGCCAGAAAGATCATTCCGATCCGCAGCGCTGCGCCGACCCGCTCGTCGTCGGCCCCCGAAATTTGCGCCAGCCTGCCGATCAGGCTCTCGTCATGATCGATATCGTGAACGGTTGCGCGCTTGGGCAAGTCGATGCCCCCAAGATCCAATTTTGCATTTGTCTCAGCCAGCATGTCGCGTTCGCTCTACCAGCAGATCGAAGAGCGATGTTGAGAAGGAGCAAGAAGCTTGCCCCAGACGCGCGAATAAAGCGGCGGGTTGCTAGCGTGACGGAATGACCGCCTAAAGCGGCGAATTCAGAGCTATGGGCGTCGGAATGGGACAGTCATTGCGGTTGCGTAGATTGACGCGACCTTATCAACGCTCGCCGGCGCGCACATCAGTCTCGTTATGACCGCGCGATGCCCGAATATCGGTCACGAAAGCGGCAAAATTGTGACGCGCGGATGTGCCGCATGGCATTGCAGTGAGCTTGAAGTGACGCCTTGACAGAATTTGCCAAAAGGCCGAGTGTCCGGTGGCGCGACACCGACACATAGAGGACACCAATGTTTGTTCACGACGCCTGGTACATCGCCGCATGGGCTGACGAAATCGCAACCGGACCGCTGGCACGGCGAATCCTGGGGGAGCCACTCGTCCTGTTCAGGGATTCTTCGGGAACAGTCGCCGCGCTCCAGGACCGGTGTTGCCATCGCGGGGCGCCGCTATCGTTGGGCGAGGTTGTGCCGAGCGGGATCCAGTGCGGATATCACGGACTCGTCTTCGATTCGGCGGGACAATGTGTGCTGGTGCCCGGAGATCATAAGGTGCCTCCTGGCGCGCGTGTCCAATCTTATCCGGTCGTAGAAAGGGACGCGTTGGTTTGGGTGTGGATGGGCAATCCTGAACGACCTGATCGATCGCGGCTGATTCCGTACCCGTACCACAATGACTCGCGCAACTGGCCGCATCGGCACTCGACGATGCATTTGCTGAGCGGCTATCTACTGGTGTTGGACAACCTGATGGACCTTTCGCACCTCGGCTACGTGCACAAGGGGACCGTCGGCGGCGATGCGGCTACTCACGTCGAGGCAAAGATGCGAACCGTGCGCACGCCCAACGGGGTGAGATTCGAGCGCTGGATGCTCGACTCGACGCCGCCACCGACATACGTCAAAGCCGTCGGCTTCAAGGGGAAGGTCGATCGATGGCAGGAGATCGAGTTCGTAGCGCCCAACGCGGTGATCCAATGGAACGGCGCGATCAACGCCGGCACAGGCGTGTTGCGCGATTGGAAGTACGACGTTCCGCGCGAAGATTGCTTCTCGTTCCGGCTCTTTCACGGCATAACCCCGGAAACCGAAACCACCAGTTACTACTTCTGGTCCTCGGCAAATGGCTACGGCCAGGACGAGCCCGCCGCGACCGAGGAACTATTCGACGAAATCGCGCGGACCTTCGACCAGGACAAGGCGGTCCTCGAAGCTCAGCAACAGCGCCTAACCGAAATTCCTGATGGGCCGCTGGTCGAGATCCATGGCGATGCGGCGCGGATTCACGCCCGGCGCGCGATCGA
>DASQHV010000291.1:0-3925 GCA_035631915.1 Candidatus Acidiferrales bacterium
GCGCGGCATCGCAGGATCAGGTCGCTGCCGGCGATATACGCCGCCTCCTCGATCGCGAAACCGTAGCGCGGCAAAATCTCTCCGAGCTTTTCGCGCGTGTAGTGCGTGATGTGCTCGTCCTTGTATCCGCCGGGCATCACAAAGCCGTAGATCGGCTCGATGATCCGCCAGCCCCACGTCGAGTAGTCGGGTGTGCCGAGAATCAGCCGGCCGCCGGGGCGCAGCACGCGGCGCATCTCGGCGAACAGCACCTCGTCGTAAGGAAGATGCTCGATGACTTCCTGCGAAATCACGCAGTCGAACGAATTGTCCTTGAACGGCAGCGCAAACGACGACGCGTTGACCAGCGGCATGCCGTGGCGGCGTAGAAATCGCAGCTTCGCGAAGCTGAAGTCGAGGCCGACCGCGTTGTTGAGGCTTTGCACGATGAGGCTCGAGCCACATCCCGCATCGAGCACGCGGCCCGCGCCGCGCGCCCACGAGACGGTGATGTGATGGCGGCGGCGATGCCAGTAGCGCTGCGGCGGAATCAGGCTGTAAAAGGCGCGATCGTCGTAGTCGGCGGATTCGAGCGAGTTGCGCACCTTCCACAACTTCAGCGATGACCGCATGATGCTCCATCCGAAGCTGAAGAGCTTGGCGTGCGAGCGGCCGGCGCCGCGGGGAAAGTAAGTGAACGGCACCTCGACAACGCTGTAGCCGCGAGCGTAGGCCTTGACCAGGATCTCTTCCAGCGCCTCGAAGTGAGTCGCATCGAGCTTGATGTCGTCGAGCGCTTCGCGGCGATAGAGGCGATAACCGCTGGACATGTCGCGCGCGGGGATGGAGAGCATGCGGCGCAGCACCGCATTCAGAATCCAGCTGCTGGCGCGGCGAACGAACTCGGTGTACGCAACGCCGCCGCGCGTGTAGCGCGACGCGATCACAATGTCGCCGCGATCGCGCGCCCGCCACATCTTGGCGACGAAGTCCGGGTCGTGCGACTGGTCCGCGTCGAGCGTCAGCACGTAGTCGCCGCGCGCCTCGGCAAAGCCGGTTTCGAGCGCGCCCGCGTAGCCGCGGCGCCGCTCCGCCACGACGCGCGCACCGCAAGCCAGCGCGGTTTCGCGCGTTCCGTCGGTCGAGCCGCCGTCGACCACTATGACTTCGTGCGTGATGCGCTCGCGATCGAGCAGCGCGGTCAGCCGCGGGATGAGCACCCGCAGGTTTTCCGACTCGTTGACGACGGGCAGGATGACGGAAACGTCCATGTCGGCACAGTTTCCCTTATGCCCGCCAGAAACGGAAGGGAATACGGAGAATGGCGTACGAAAATTTCCACCGCCCCGCTGAGAGACTTGCTCACAGACGGCGCGCGCCGTAGTTTCGTTGAACAAGTCTTACCAGGCGGTGGCGATGGGCGTGCGGAGAAAACCACTCTTGAAAATTTTCCCGGTTATTGCGTTCGCGCTGCTCGCGAGCTGGACGGCGCCCGCCGATGCGTTCGTCAAGCATCGCCATCCCGAGGCCGCGGCGAAGAAGTCCGCGGAAGAGGCCCCGCCGGTCCCGCTGACGGGAATTCATGTGCTCGGCGATCGGCCCGCGCCGTTCGCGCTCAACGCCAAGGCCGTGATGCTGATCGATGCGAACACGGGCGCGGTGCTCTACTCGTACAACGAGCATCAGAAGATGCAGCCTGCGAGCCTGGCGAAGATCATGACCTTCTACCTGGCGCTCGACGCGATGAAGGCGGGCAAGCTGACGCCCGCCACCGACGTCATCATCAGCGAAAAAGCGTGGCGGCTCTCGATGGACGACACCGTGTCGCGGATGTTTTTGCAGGTTGGTCAGAAGGTCGCAGCGAACGACTTGCTCTACGGCCTGATGGTGTCGTCGGGCAACGACGCCGCCGTTGCGCTGGCGGAGTACCTCGGCGGCAGCGCCGACGGCTTCACCACGATGATGAACGACAAGGCCGCCGAGTTGCACCTGACGGAAACTCACTTTCAGAATCCAGACGGGCTTCCTGCCGAGGGCGAGTTCACGACCGCCGCCGACATGGTGACGTTGGCGCACTCGCTGATTCGCCATCATCCGGAGGCGCTCACGTACACCTCGGCCAAGGAGTTCGTCTTCGACAAGATCAAGCAGCCGAATTTCAACTCACTGCTGTTTCACGATGCGCGAGTGAACGGGATCAAGACCGGTCACGTGTCGGAGGCCGGCTACCATCTGGTGGCGTCGGCGCAATCGAACGGGATGACGCTGATCTCCGCGGTGATGGGCACGCCGAGCGAAATCAAACGTCGCGACGAGACCGAAAAACTTCTGGATTGGGCGTTCCGCGCGTTCGTGAGCTACAAGCCCGATCTGCACAAGGCATTGCCCGCGACGATTCCTGTTCACGATGGGGTCAAGGAAACGGTCGCTATCGGCCCCGCCGGTGACGCTGTGTTCACGCTGGGACGCGGCGAGGAGAGCAAGGTCACGCTCGCATTCACGCCGTCGGTGAGATACGTCGAAGCGCCGGTGAACCCCGGCACCCAGGTCGGAGACCTGGCGGTGATGCTCAACAGCAACCCGCAGTCCTCGATCGCGATCGTGACGAAGTCCGGCGTGGCTCGCGCGGGATTCTTCGGCCGCCTCGGCCAGAAGATTCGGCGGATGCTCTAGAGCCGGGCTTTCACTCAAGCGCCGAGGCCCTGGAGCAGCGCGTTGGCCTGCTTCAGATCGTGGGTCTCGAAGCCTTCGGTAAAGCGCGCGTACACCGGCGCCAGGATCGCGCGCGCGTCGTCGCGGCGACCGCTTTCGACGACGAGTCGCGCGAGGCTGGTCGCGGCGCGCAACTCGAATGATAGCGCTCCGCGCTCCGCGGAAATTTCGATGGCGCGCCGGAAGCATCGCTCGGCTTCGGCAGCGTCGCGCGGCTCGAGCAGCATCGCCTCGCCACGGAGCCGGTACAGCTCGGGTTCGTGTACGCGATGCCCCAGTTGGTCGGCGCGTTCGAGCGCGCGCTCGAGCGTCGCCAGGCATTCTTCGCGCCGCTTCATCGCAAGATAAACCTCTGCCAGCAGCGCCAGCGAGAACGAATACACCAACTCGGCGCCGTTGGCTTTCAGCGCCTCGACCCCTTCCTCGAGCAGCGCAAGTCCGCCATCGAAGTCGCCTTGCGCGGCTAGGATGCGGCCCATGGACATTTTTCCGGACGCCAACCAGTGCGGGAATCCGTTCTCGCGCGCGAGTTCGATCAGCGCGTCAGCCTTGGATCGAGCCTTCTCGTAGTCACTGAGAAGGTGCGCGAGAGAAATTGCGAACGTCAGCGCGAACGCCAGGCTGAAGGGGCGGCGCAACTGCGTCGCGAACTCGACTGCCTCGTCGATGCGCGCGCGCGCCTGGTCGGGCGAGCCGGTGATCCAGAGCGTCCACGACATCTGGCCGCGCGACGGCACCACGGCTGATTCGTTCAACGGCAGGTAACGCTGAATGTCGCGATCGTAGAAGGCGATCGCGCGGGCGAGATGCTCGCGCGCGCCGGAAAATTCACCCATCCAAAGCAGCGTGGTGCCCATCGCCGAGCAGGCGCCCGCGGTTGCGAGCTCGCTGCCGGCCCGCTCCGCCATCGTGAGCAGCCGTTGCGCCGCGGCGCGTCCTTCGAGCAGGCGGCCGCCGTTGTAGTGGAAGCCCCATAGACCGAACAGCACCGCGAAAATCTGCGGGCTTTCACCCACCCGCTGAGAAAGCTCGTGAGCGCGGGCCAGCAAGGATTTCAACTCCGGTGCGGAGTAACCCTGGGTGCCGATCAGCAGCGGACCCAGCATCACGAGCGTGGAGAGTTCCAGGCGATCGCGTTCGGCGGCGTCCGGCAGCGAGGGGATCAGCGCCAGCGCCTCGCGCGCATAGCGAATCG
This sequence comes from Candidatus Acidiferrales bacterium, assembly GCA_035631915.1. Classification (GTDB taxonomy): domain Bacteria; phylum Desulfobacterota; class Binatia; order Binatales; family Binataceae; genus Binatus. The sequence goes on from DASQHV010000291.1 coordinate 3,887, forward strand.
CGTCGGCGTAGGCGGAGCGTGTGCGTGACTGCTCGGCGG
>DASQHV010000292.1:0-9780 GCA_035631915.1 Candidatus Acidiferrales bacterium
TGCGGATTGACGCCAATCAATCGCGCATGATATCTGAACCGTCGTTCAGAACGATCGACATGAACGGCCTGACCGGCGCAATCAGGTCGCAGCAGGTACTACATGAGCGAAGCATCTACCGACGGCACAATTCGCTTCTCCAGCCCCGACGGACTGCCCGCCGAATACAAGGATCTGTTGGTCCGCATGCTCTCCATTCAGTCGCGGATCGAGTCCGAATACATGCTCGCTGCTGACCGCACGCTGATGAAACCGCTGGCGCTTGCGCCTACGCCCGAGGACAAGGCCGAGTACGCGGCGTTCTGGTCGGACGAAGTGCGCCACGCGAGCTACTGGATGAAGCTGCTCGACGAGCTTGGCGTGAAGGTCGACGATAAGTTCATGGCGTCGCCGATGCCGATCTACATCTTCGAAATGCGCGACCAGGCCGAAGAGTGGATCGACTACGGCCTGTTCAGCTTCTTCGCCGACCGGCAGGGCGCGTACATGGGCTATGAGTGGGTTGGATGCAGCTACGAGCCGCTCGCGCGTATCGCTGAGCGCGTGCACAAGGAAGAGCTTGGTCACGCGGCGTTCGGCTACCGCCTGATGCGTCGCTACCTGCAGCGTGAAGGCGATCGCGGTCGCGAAAATCTAATCAGGCACCTGGCCAAGTGGTATCCGGCGGGACTCGACATGTTCGGCAAGAGTGGGTCCAAGCGTCAATTCGACTACGTCCGATGGGGCCTGCGACGCCGGACCAACGAGCAGATGCGCGACGAATTCACCGCGGAGGTCAACAACCTGTTGACCAAGCTGGATATCCCGATTCCCGATCCGGCCGCTGGACGGCGCTTCAGTTGAATCGGCCGGAGCGAAGCCAGTTGAGAAAAGCTGCCGCTGAAGAAGCTCCCAAGCGCATCGCGCGGATCAAACCGGCGACGCGCGCCATGGCGTCGGACGAACGCTACGACGCCAACATCGATCACATCCTGCGTTCGGCCGCGCTGGTCTTCGCCGAGAAGAGCTTCGGCCTCGCTTCCATTCGCGATATCGCAGCGCGCGCGAAGATTTCGTTTCCCCGCATCTACTACTATCTGCGCAACAAGGAAGAATTGCTGTTTCTGATTTCTCAGCGCGCGTTCCAGCAGCTGATCGCGCGCGCCGAGGAACGAATTTCCGCGCTCGACGACCCCGAAGGGCGGCTCCGCGAGTTCATTCGAAGTCATCTCGAATACCACATGAGCAACCTCGCCGAGATGAAAGTTCTGGTGCGCGAGGCAGACTCGCTCGGCGGCCGCCACGGCGCCGAGATTGCGCGGCTCAAGCGCGAGTACTCGCGACTCTGCCGTCGCCTGCTCGAGGGCTACGCGGCGCATCGAAACAAGGCACTCGATCGCGAACACGCGCGCATCCTCACCTCGCTGCTCTTCGGCGCGATGAACTGGTTTTACACATGGTACGAGCCGGCGCGGGACTATGATCAACGCGGCCGGATTTTTGACGAATGTTTTCGGATGGTCGCCGGTTCGTTGAGCGCTCGCTAAGTCGAGGTCGGCCGCCGACAACAACGATGATCGAAGGGTGCACGCCATTCCCTCCTGAATTCGCCGACCGCTACCGGCGCGGGGGTATCTGGCGCGCCGAATCGATTCCCCAGGCAATCGCGCGCGCAGCGGGCCGGTCGCGCGATTCCATCGCTTTGATCGATCCGACGCGCAGCGTCGGCTACGGCGAGATGATCGACGAGGCTGGACGCATGGCCGCCCTACTCTCACGCAACGGAGTCGCAGCCGGCGATCGCGTCGTCGTGCAGCTTCCGAATTGCATCGAGTTCGCGACGTTCACACTTGCGTGCTTCGAGGTCGGTGCAATCCCGATCATGGCGCTTCCCGCGTTTCGCCGGGCGGAACTTGAATATCTCGTATCGTTCTCTAGTGCGAAGGCGATTGCGATCGCGCCAACTTATCGCAATTTCGACCATGCTCAACTCGCGTTCGAGCTGCAGCACGCACTGCCGAATCTGCGATCGATCTTCACTACTGCGCCGGTTCCGGGCTGCACTTGGCTGCACGATCGGACCGGTGACACCGGTCCGATCGGAGTTTCGCGCATCGATCCGTTTGATGTCGCGCTGTTCCTGCTTTCCGGCGGGACGACCGGGATGCCCAAGCTGATTCCGCGAACGCACGCCGACTATCTGTACAACGCGCGCGAGTCGGCGAAGGTGTGCGGCTTGGGGCCGGACTCGAGAATTCTTCTTGCGCTCCCTGCCGAGCACAATTTTCCTCTCGCCTGCCCCGGCTTGCTCGGCGCGATTCTGACCGGCGCGTGCGCTGTGTTCTGCCAGTCGACGCAAGCGCCTGAACTTGCCGCAATCATTCGACGCGAACGCATCACGCATCTGCCGTGCGTTCCATCGCTGGCGCTTGGCCTGCTGACAATTCCGGCCGCCGCGCACGCCGATCTCGCCTCGCTGCGCGTCATCACCGTCGGCGGCCAGCGACTGCAGGAATCCACGGCGCGCAGCTTGAAGCGGACTTTTCCGGACATCGTTGTACAACAAGTTCTCGGCATGGCTGAGGGGCTGCTGTGCTTCACGCGGCTGACTGACGCCGACGAAATCGCGTTCACCACGCAAGGACGGCCGCTTTCGCCGGCGGACGAGATCCGGATTGTCAACGCCGACGGCTCGGCGATGTCCGATGGCGAAGTCGGCGAGCTATGGTGCCGCGGTCCCTACACGATTCGCGGTTACTTCAATGCGGCCGAGCGCAACCGCGAGGCGTTTACCGATGACGGATACTATCGCACCGGCGACCTGGTGCGCGCGACGCCGTCGGGAAATCTGATCGTCGAGGGCAGAATCAAGGACCTGATCAATCGCGGGGGCGAAAAGATCAGCGCCGAGGAGATTGAATCGCACCTGCTCGCGCATCGCGCCGTGAGCGGCGCCGCGGTTGTCGCGATGCCCGACGCGGCGCTCGGCGAGAAGGCCTGCGCGTTTCTCGCGCTTCGAGATGGAGAGTCGCTCGACCTGGAGTCGATGCGAGAGTTTCTCGGAGCGCGCGGCGTCGCGCGGTTCAAGTGGCCGGAGCGGATCGAACTATTGAACCAACTGCCGCTCACGAATGTCGGCAAAGTCAAGAAAGCCGAGTTACGCCGCTATATCGAAGAGAAGATCGCCGCTGAAGAAATGGGCGGGCGAGCATTGCCCAGGAGAGAATGACTATGGACGTCGAAAAAGGGACGCGTCGGTTGAAGGCGCTCATCGAAAAACTGGAGCGCAACAATCGCACGCTTCGCTCGCATCCGACGATCGAAAAAATCGAGCGCGGCGAATTGTCGATGCCGCAGTTGCGCCATTGGGCAACCCAGCTGTTCATCGGCAACAAGGGACACAATGCCAATATTCTCGGCTTGATCTACGCCAAGTGCGACGACTTTCCCGCGCGCAAAGCGATCGTCGAGAACCTCATTGAAGAAGAGCTTGGCCGCGTGTCGGGCGCCAACCGGTCTCATCCGGAGCTCTACCTCGAGTTCGGCGAGGCGCTCGGAATCCCGCGCTCCGAACTGCTCGGCGGCGCTACAATGTCGCCGGACGCGACCGCGATGGTCCATTGGATGTACTGGCTGGCGCAATCGAAACCTTGGTACGTCACGCTGGCCGGCATCAGCCTGGGTTCGGAACTGTTCAACCCCGACGCTTACGTCCGCGTGATCGACGGGCTCTCGCGGCACTACAAACTGTCAGACGAGGCGCTGCTGTTCTTCAGCGTCCACGTAAAGGTGGACAAGGACCACGGCGACTCGAGCGCCGCTTCGATTTTTCGCGCGATACCTGAGAGCGCCGCCGCCGAGACCTTGTGGGCGGTGGAGACTCATATCGAGTTCATGCGGCGCCTCTGGTCTGACATCGATCCGCCACGCACCTGAGTCTTCGCGACTCCGCCACCGAAGCGCGGCCCCCGGATCGGTTCAAGGGCGCCGCAGGTCCTGGAGGATTTCCTTCAGCACGCTGCGATCGCGATCATCCTTGGTCGGCATGTCGAACGAAAGCCGATTGACGCCCGCGAAGCGCCGCTTGATCACGCCCGCGATTTCATCGTAGGTGCCGACTGCCGCGAACGCGTGCACCATCTCTTCCGTCACGAGCTTCGACATCTCGGTCCACTTCTGTTGCACGGACAGCTTGTGCAACTCGTCGGCAGTATTGCCCCATCCGTCGATTTCGAAGCTGGAGCGGTAGGACCGGGTCGAACCGTAAAACGCGATGGTCGATTTCATCGCGCCGACCGCACGCGCGAGCGAATCCTTGTCCTTGGCCGCGCAAAGAAATCCGCCGCCGCCAATCTGGAAATTCTGCCACTCGGACGCCGGACGCCGCGATTTCTCGAAACCCTTCTTCAGATTCGGAAACGCAATCTGATCGAGATACTTCCGCGTGACGATTCCGTGCAGGCGCACGCCGTCGCAGACCTCGCCCGCCACTTGCAGCATCCGCTCCTGCACCGCGGCGATCAGCACGGGAATGTCCGGCTTCGCGAGCGGCGGCGGCGCAAAGTTAGGCGTCATCAGCGAAAGGTTGTAGTGCTCGCTGCTGAAGTTTAGGGGCGCGCCGGTCTGCCACGCACGCCAGCAGGCACGCATCGCGCCGACGTAGTCCTTCATCCGCTGCGCCGGCTTCGACCACGGCATCCCGAAGCGCCGCGTAACGTGACCCTTCACCTGCGATCCGAGCCCCAGCACCAGACGCCCGCCGCTCATCCGCTGCAGATCCCACGCGGTGTACGCGGTGGCAACCGGGCTTTTCGTGAAGGCCAGCGCAATTCCGGTCGCGAGCTCGATCTTCGACGGCTCCTGCGCCGCGATCGCCAACTCCAGGTACGGGTCGTGCTGCGTCTCAACCGCCAGGATGGTGTCGTAGCCGAGCGCGTCGGCCTCGCGCACCTGTTCGCGAATCGTGCTCCAAGTAGGCTCGGGCCGCTTGCCGCCCTGCTGCATGTCAGGGGTGTAGGGAGTTCCGAGATGAAGGCCGCGTTCCAGTTTTATTGTCGCCATGCGGGGTTTATCGCGTCAGCGCGTTCACCTGTCAAGCCGATGAGTGGCGTTGGCGTCGTGCGCAAGCGGCCGCATTTTCATAGAGTGGCTGCTGTGCATTTCAGACTCGTGCCGTTGATTCTCGTTCTCGGGGTGCTATGCCTCTTGATTGCGCGCGCCTGGGCCAAGGAGCCGCCGCGCCCCAGGGACACGCTGGTCGGCACGTCGCTCTCACCGGCGCATCTGCCGTTTCCGTCGCGCGCGGATTTCGACACGTTCTTCGACGAGGCCGCCGCGATTGGCAGTCACGTGACGTGGATTTGCGAATGGGAGTCGATGCCGACGCTCGCGCAGATCAAGATCATTCAAAAGCTGGTGAAGCAAAGCGGCCTCAAGTTTCACTTCTACCTGAGCCCAATTGCGCTGACTGGCGGGCGCAAGTCGCCCGCTATCCCTACAGCGGTCGGCGGCTCGAGCTTCGCCGACGCCGCGGTACGGCGAGCCTACAAGGATCAGGTGCTGGCGCTCGCCGCGCTCTCTCCGGACTACCTGGGACTCGCGACCGAGGTGAACTTCCTCGCGCAGAACCCGCCGGAGCTGGCGGCCTTTACGTCGCTCGCACGCGAGACGTACGACGAAGTCAAGCAGAAGTATCCGGCGCAGGCGATCACGATCAGCTTCCAGTGGGACCTGATGCGCGCGCATCCGCAGTTCGACGTGGTGCGGCAATTCGCGCACAGCCTGGATGTCTACTCGTTCACCAGCTATCCCGACGCGTTTGGCAAGCCGGAAAAACTTCCGGCCGACTACTTCTCTTTAGTCCGGAAAATTCTTCCGTCGGAGCCGCTCGGATTCTCCGAAATTGGCTGGAGCTCGGCGCCGCCGAGCAGCGAGGACGAGCAGGCGAAGTTTTATGCGCAGTTGCCGGAGCTAATGCGCGGCGTGCGTCCCGCGTACGTGACGCTGGCGCTGCTGCACGACGTCGACATCTTCAAGGACGAGCTGGCGCGGCTCAACGCGGTCGGTATCCGCAGGATCGACGATGCGCCGAAGAAAAGCTGGGACGTCGTCCTCGGATTTCCCGATCTTCACTGACGCTCAAGACACGGCGAGCCCCGGCGCGGGAAACTGGCGACACATCTCGGTGACCTCGGCCGCGATTCGCGTCAATGCTGCTTGATCGTTGACCTGCGCGATCGCCGAATCCATCCACTTCGCGATCTGCCGCATCTCGTTGCCGCCCATCCCGCGCGACGTAACCGCGGGCGTGCCCAGCCGGAGACCGCTCGGGCTGAACGGTTTGCGCGGATCGTACGGCACCGTGTTGTAGTTGCAGACGATCCCCGCAGCGTCGAGCGCCTTCGCGCCCTTCTTGCCGATCACTTTCTTGTTGGACAGATCGACGAGGATCAAATGGTTATCGGTGCCGCCGGAAACGAGGTTGAATCCGCGCGCCAGAAGTTCGTCGGCGAGGGTTTTCGCGTTGCTGACGACGTTGCGCGCGTACTGCTTGAAGTCCGCCGTCGCAGCCTCCTTCAACGCGACGGCGATTGCCGCCGTGGTGTGATTGTGCGGTCCGCCCTGCAGCCCCGGGAACACCGCCTTGTCGACCGCCTCGGCGTATTCGGCGCGGCAAAGGATCATCGCACCGCGCGGCCCGCGCAGCGTCTTGTGAGTGGTCGTAGTGACGACGTCCGCATACGGGACCGGATCGGGATGCACTCCGCCCACGATCAATCCGGCTACGTGCGACACGTCGGCTAGCAGCAGCGCGCCGACTTCCTTTGCGATTTCGCTGAAGCTCTTGAAATCCCACAAGCGCGGGTAGGCGGTGCCGCCGGTCACGATGATTTTGGGCCGCTCCTTCAGCGCCATCGCGCGGACCGCGTCGAAATCGATCACCTGGCTCTCGCGATCGACCACGTATTGCGCCGAGCGCCAGAACGTCCCCGTGATGCTCACCGGCCAGCCGTGCGTGAGATGCCCGCCGTGCGGCAGCGAAAGGCCCATGATCGTATCGCCCGGCTTGAGCAGCGCGAAATACACCGCGAGGTTGGCCGGCGAGCCCGAGTACGGCTGCACGTTGGCATGATCGACCTTGAACAACGCCTTGGCGCGATCGACCGCCAGCGTCTCGAGGCGATCGATATTGCGCTGGCCCTCGTAGTAGCGGCGGCCGGGGTAACCTTCGGAATATTTGTTGGTCAGGATCGAACCGGTGGCTTCGAGAACGGCCTTGGAGACGTAGTTCTCCGACGGGATCAGGCGGATCGAATCGATCTCGTAGCGCTCTTCATCCTTGATGATCTGAAAAATTTCCGGGTCGGTTCGCTTGAGTTCGTCCACGCCGCACCTCCGATGCCTGCATGCGGAGAGCCTACAGGCGCGGGCGGGGCGAGGCAAAACTTGCGGCGGAAAATTTCGGTCCGCAGGCGGCGCGGAGCCTCGGATTCGAGTCGATGACTACTGCAAGTCGGGCGGCGTGACTTTGGCGATCCAGCTGCGATAGTTGCCGTCGAAGCCCACCGCCTGCTGGCGATCGCGCACGCGCTGCAACAAAGTCGCGACCACGTCGGGCGCAAGCTTCGGCCGCCCGTCCATCGCGCCCACGATACTCTCCGCCGAACGCGCAGCGTCCTTGCGCGCACCTGCGGCAATATTTGCCTCCTCGCCCGAGAGGCCCAGATATGCTTCGGCTACCCGAATCCCGATCTCGGTCCCGCTTTCCAGCGAGTCCTTGATATTGCCCTTGCCCGTCAGCACGTTGCCCGCAGCAAACACCGCCGTCGGCCCGTCAATCAGGAGACCAACCTTCTGATTCGCGTAAGTATAGACTTCGCCCTGCTGCGGGATGCCGGGAATCGGCTCCGGGATACTGCCGATCGAGCTTACGGTCATTCGAGCGCGCATCGACTCGCCGCCGTCCGGCAAGATTCGCACCTGCCCGTCGGCGACTTCCGTGCGGCTGAAGTTGACGCCCGCGACGGCGCCGCCCTCGACGATCAGGCTATGCGGCGCGCGCAGTTCCTGGAATCCGAACAGAAACTTGCGCTGCGCCTTTTCGAGGATCTTTGCGCGCGCCTGCCGGAGAGCATCGGCCCGCTTCGGCGGCGCGTCGGCGGGAATGTCCGACAGCGGCATATCGAGCACGCGGCGCCGATAGAACAGTTTGCACGGTGCGATATCCAGCTGCGCGACGGTGAGACCGCTCGCCGCGAGCACCGGCTCAATTCCCTCGCGCTCGAGCGCGACCATGTCGCCGTCGATACCGCGTGCCTTGAGCGCGCCAAGCGTGGTCTCGATCTGCAGGACCTTCACCACGTCGATCGACGCGAGCCCGCCACCGACCACGATCGCGCCCGGGGTGATTTTGTAGCGCGGACCCTCGTACGCTTTTTCGAGGTAATGGTTGAACCAGTAGATCAGCTTGTTCTGATAGATGAGGCCGCGATCGACGAACCGTTCGGCGCCCTCGACCGGCAGCGGCCGATCACGCCACGCGCCGTGCGTCAGCACGATTCCACTCAGCCCCCATCGCGCGCGCAGTTCGTCGAAATCCAGGTCGCGACCCAGGCGCGTGAGCGGCACGTACTCGATGTTCGGATGGTCGAGGCGCTTGTTGATCTCTTCGTATTCGTCGTGGCGCTGCTTGACGTGCCAGCGCGGCAGCCCATCTTCGATTTTTCCGTACGGGCGCGGGTTCTGCTCAAACACGATCACCAGCGCACCGCGGTCGGCCAGGATTCGCGCGATTTCGGACCCCGCGGTGGCGGCGCCGACGACTGCCATCACGTGCCGGGACGAAGCGGTTTCTCTGTCGGTCATAGGGGTATATTTGATTACCGTCTGCCGCCGAATCGCGCAATCTCGCATGTCGAGAAAAGTCGCGCCACGCCTGCGATTGCCCGTTTCGTCTTGCGCCTTCGATATTCGCATGGTTTTCTAACAGCGTGACGAATCCGGCGCCACCTGTGATGAGGCAAACTCGTGCGATCGTTCTCGTCGCGTTCGGGGCCTTGCTCGCGAGTTGCTCGACGATCATCAAGGGCCAGACCGACACCGCTGTGGGCGAGGAGCACGAGGTTTCCTACAGCAGCCATGACGCGTTCGTCCTCACCCAGGACGCGCTGCGCAGCGAGGGCGTACTGTTCGAGGTGAAGCCGGACGACAAGCTGGTGACCCTGTGGAAGGACGCCGACGTTCAGGGCGGAATACTCGGCAGCCTGGTCGGCAAGCATCCGCAATATCGCTACGAGGTGTCGGTTGTCCCCGACGGAGAACGGCGGGCAAAAATCCTCGTCAACGTGCGGACCGAAGATATTTCAGACGCGGAGGTCGGCAACTACCGGGTCACCGCCCGCCTCAATCTGTTTGAGAAGATCGATCAGCTCGCCGCCGCGGAACCGCCGCAGGGCGGTACGCCGAAAGAGGGCGGCGTCAATTTCGCCGTGCTCCCCAACGAAGACCTGAAAGCGCTGGCCAAACGCGCGACCGGCGACGAGAACAATTGGCGGAGAATCGCACAGGACAACGGGCTCAAATCCCCAGCCGACGCGGCCGGGTTGCCCAGCGTCTGGATCAGCAACGCGCTCCTGAAGGACTCACAAAGTGCTGGCGCCGCGGCGAGATCGATCCGTGACGACAACTAAGCCAGCGAACTCAATGAAAAAAACCCGCCGAAGTGCAATCCCGGCGGGCATCGGAGAACGCGCTTGAATCGCGATTCAATCGTTCGGGTAAGAGGCCTCGCTCGCGTCGTAT
>DASQHV010000293.1:0-14471 GCA_035631915.1 Candidatus Acidiferrales bacterium
CCCGAGAGCCACAGATCGGTCGAGCGTTTGCGAATCGCCGCGAACAGTGCGTCGCGATCGACTAGCCGGCGTTGCGCAGCGACCTCGCAAGCCTCGCGCGCCGACGCATTGTCCGAGGACTCTTCCTCGATCAACGTCTCATCAAGGTCGAAGAGGATCGCGCGGAGACTCATCGGTGAAAGTCAAACAGGTTCGCACGCGCGTGCCAATCGCCAAAGCGCCCGCCGGACAACCCCGAGTCCGAAACGATCACACGTCCAGGATGTCGGCGAGGACGCGCGCAGGATGGTCGCGCGGATCGACCTGGTCGTAGACCCTCGCGACCACGCCCTGTTCGTCGATCAGAAAGCTCATGCGCTGCGGGTATCTCGCGCGCGGATCGGCGCACGCTCCGAGCGCCATGGCCAGCGAGCGGTCCGTGTCGCTGAGCAGCGGAAAGCCGAACTCGTACTTTCGCGCGAACGCCGCGTTATCCTCAGCCGAATCGAAACTCACGCCAACCACGGCGATATTGTTTTCGTCGAAGTACTCCTGATGGTCGCGGAAGCCGCGGCCCTCCAGCGCGCAAGCGGGGGTGTTCGCTTCGACGAAGAACCACAGCAACACCTTGCGCCCGCGCAGGCTCGCGAGCGCGATGCGGCTGCCGTCGTGCGTGGCAAGGTTGAAATCGGGGGCCGGGTCGCCAGCCTGAACAGTCATTGCGAACCGCCGCGACGAATCCGTATCGGGCGCATCATCAGTTCAGCATCGCGCGCAGTTGAGCGAGCATCGCCAGGCAGGTCGGCTCGTCGGGGCAGCGCTCCAGCGCGCCTTCAAATTCCTCGATCGCGCGCTTGACCATTCCCTTGGCCGCGTAGATTCGGCCGAGATTCATGAAGGGAAAATGGCGCGGTTCGTAGCGCTCGGCGTGCTTGGCTTTTTCGAGCCATCCGACGGCGTCGTCCAGCTGGCCTTTTTCGATCAGGTAGGCGCCGATATCGTTGTACGGATTTCCGAACTCGGGGTCGACCTCAATCGCGCTGCGGCACTCGGCGATCGCGTCGTCAACCCGGCCCATCCCGCTGAACGCCCAGCCGCGGAACGTGTACGCCTCGGCCGTCGGGAAGACCTCGATGGATTCGGTGTAGAGTTGGACGGCGCGCTCGAGGTCGCGATTCAGATGATGGCGCAGCGCCTGGTTCCAGAGCTCGAGGGCGCGCGCTCGGAGCGCTGACTGGTCCATGATCGCTGGATATTGCGCGCCGCCGTTCGCGTCAAGAGCGTCGGTCGGCCCGCTGCGTGCAGCCGGATCGAACCCGAATCGAGACTCGCGCCCGCTCGGAGCTACTTGTTGAGCGTTTGCATGATTTGAATCATCGCGGGACCGATAATCACGCTCATCATCGCGGGCAGGATGAAGAACACCAGCGGGAACAGGATTTTGACGGTGGTCTTCGCGGCCGCTTCCTCGGCGCGCAGCCGCCGGCTGGTGCGCAGCGAATCCGAGAGCGAACGAAGCGCCGGGCCGATTTGTGCGCCGAGCTTCTCGCTTTGAACCATCGTCGCCGCGAGCGGCTTGATGTCCTCGACTCCGGTGCGCGCGGCAAACGCCTTCAGGGCCGCGCCGAGCGACGTCCCCGCGCTGAGTTCGGCTGAGACCATCGCCAACTCGCTTCCGATTTCCTGCTGTTGGCGCTCAGTTTCCGAGCCGACGATCTTAATCGCCTCGCTCAGACCCAGCCCGGCCTCCACGCAGACGACGAGCAAATCGAGGACGTCGGAAAGTTGGCCTGCGATTTCCTGCTGCCGCTTGCGCCCTTTACGCGCCAGATAGTAGCCCGGCGCGAAGCCGCCGACCGCTGCTCCCATCAACATGAAGAGCAGCGGCCTAATCCCATGCATCCCCAACGCGAGGGACAGAAACAGCAGCCCAATCGCCAGCCCGACGATCAATCCGATTCGAGTGAAGTGAAAGACGCTCAACGCACGCGAACCGGGATATCCCGCACGCATCAGAGTCCGGCTGAGCTTCTCGCCCTCCTCGCTCGAGATTGCCGGCTCGGGCAGCCGCTTGGCGACCCAGCGGAACAGCGAACGCGCAAAGCTGTCGGATTCCATGTCGAGGTCGGCCGGATTTCCGTACGCGACGCGCAACTTTACCCCGATGTCAGAGATTCGCTCGTCGAACGGGCGATTGCTCCCATAGATAGCGACGTAAAGCGACATCGCGACCGCTGCCGCCAGGACGAACACCGTCAAGCCCGCATAGAGTGCCGGCATATCAGTATTTCACCTTTAGTAATTTTCGAATTGCCAGGAATGCCATGATGTCCAGCAGGCCGGCGATCTTCAAAATCAAAATGCCCTTGGGGTCGTAGAAGAGCGTGTGCGTATAGCTCGGCTGAATGATACTGAACGCGGCGAGCATCACGATCGGCAGAAGACCCACAACGATACCGCTCATCCGCGATTGCGCCGTGAGCGCCTTGATCTGCTGTTGCAACCGTTGACGGGTGCGGACGATTTCGGACAAGCGGCCCACGATCATCGCGAGCGAGCTGCCGACTTCGGTCTGAACCCGGACCGCAACCACCAGCAGACGCAAATCGTCCTGCGGCACCCGCTTGAGCATCTCTTCCAGCGCCCGCGCCAGCGGCAGGCCGAGCCGGCTCTGTTCGATCGCCGAGCGAAACTCGCTGCTGATGGGATCGGCAAACTCCGCCACCACGACCTGCAGTCCGCGCAGCAGCGTATGGCCGGCTTCCAGCGACGACTTGATCAGATCGAGCGCGGTCGGCAGCTGCTTGGCAAAGGCTTTCAGCCGCCGCTGCTTGCGAACTTGAATGTAGATGAGCGGCAGGCTGGCCATGCCGGCGCCGAGCGCGATGGAGAGCAAGGCATCGCCCCAGAGCGCCTGGCCGACCAGCAGACCCGCGGTGAACATCAGCAGTATCACCAGCAACGCGTCGGCGACGCGGGCGTAGATTCCCGCCTGCCAGAGGCTCTCTTCCAGGCGCTGCAGCAGGTTGAGCCTGTAGATGCGCCAGAGGATTTCCTGCCCCGTTGCGCGCCGGCGATCATTCTTGGTGATGTCCGCATTCACGGATTCGTCAGGCCGCGCCATCCGCTTGAGCACCTGGCGGCTGGCCGTCGAGGTGCCCGTAAACTGCAGCCATATCATCGCGATCAGCACCATCGCGAGGGCGGCGGCGGCGACGGGAATGGTCAGGTCGCCAGCGGTCATCGCGCGGCCGCCTTGATCAGCTTGGAGTCGGTCTTGTAGCCGGCGGTCTCCAGGCGCTGGCCGTAAACCGATCGAATTCCGGTCGACTGGAACTTGCCGTTAATCTTCCCGGTGGTCGCGGTGTCGGCGCGGACGAACTCGAAGAGGTCCTGCATCATGATCATTTCGCCTTCCATCCCGCTGATTTCGGAAACTTTCAGCACTTTGCGCGTTCCATCCGACAGACGAGCGACGTGCACGATGATGTTGATTGCCGACGCGATTTGCTGACGCATCGCGCGCTGCGGTATCGAGACTCCCGACAGCAGCATCATCATCTCGAGCCGGCCCAGGCATTCGCGGGGACTGTTGGCGTGGATGGTCGCGATCGAGCCGTCATGACCGGTAGACATCGCCTGCAGCATGTCGAAGACTTCGGCGCCGCGGACCTCGCCGACTACGATGCGGTCCGGCCGCATCCGCAGACAGTTCTTGACCAGGTCGCGCTGCGTAACTTCGCCGCGGCCCTCGAGATTGGCGGGCCGCGTTTCCAGCCGCACCACGTGGGGCTGCTGCAGCGACAGTTCGGCCGAGTCCTCGATCGTTACGATTCGCTCGTCCTCGGGCACGAAGGCCGACAGGCAGTTCAGCATCGTGGTCTTGCCCGAGCCGGTTCCGCCGCACACGATCACGTTGAGCCGCGCCCTGACCACTGCCAGCAGGAATTCGACGAGATCCCAGGTCAAGCTGTCCTTTTCGACCAGGCCTCCGATGTCATAGCGATGCTTTCCGAAGCGCCGAATCGAGAGCGCGGGACCGTCCAGCGCCAGCGGCGGAATGATCGCGTTGATACGGGAGCCGTCGGGCAGGCGCGCGTCGACCATCGGCGACGACTCGTCGACGCGGCGTCCGACGCGCGACACGATCCGATCGATCACCAGCATCAGATGTTGATCGTCCTGGAACACCACGTCGGTCGCATGCAGTTTGCCGAATTTTTCGACGTAGACCTGGCTGTGACCGTTGACCAGGATGTCGGATATTTCGTCGTCGCGGAGCAGCGGTTCGAGCGGCCCCAGTCCGAGCAGCTCATTTTTCAGTTCTTCGATCAGGCGGTTGCGGTCAGTCTCCGTCAGCAGCCGGCCTTCTTCGTTGAGGATGTCGTTGATCGCAGCGGTGACCTTGATCCCGACGATCGAGGGCTCGAGCGACTCGAGTTTGGAGACGTCGATAGTCTCGAACAGGCGGTTGTGAACCTTGACTTTGAGCCGGCGCGAGCTGTCCGCAATGACGTCTTTGCGGCGGCGGACGGTCGAGCCAATCAGCGAGCCGCTCGCGCTGGCCGATTCGGCGGCGCGGACGCCCTTGGCGGCGGCGGAGAGTTTGTCTGCGAGTGCCATCTGATAGTTACCCCTTGCTGCGCGCGGTTACTTCAATGCGCGCCCAGCGCGGATTTGAGCCGTGACATAAAACCATGCTCCGCGACCGCAGGCGTTTCGGTTTGGGGCATGATCCGGACGGCCAGCTCGTGCACCGCGTGCGCCAACGCCGAGTTGGGCGCCGTCTGAAAAAGGTCGACCGCCTTCATCTCGATCGTTTCGAAGGTGCGCGTGTCGAGCGGAATCTTGGCGAAGAGCGGTTTCGCCAGGGTCGCTTCAATCGCCTTTTCAGTCAGCGGATGCGCGGCGTAGTACTGGTCGAGAACGAACCTCGGCTCGAGCACACTCAGCCCGAGGCGCTCGAACAGGTCGACGAATCGCCAGGCACATCGCGCCGCCGCGATCGACTGATTGAGCACGTAGTAGAGCTGGTCCGAGCGCTCCCAGGCCGCCACCACGTTCTCGTCCACGTGATCGCCGCAGTCGACCAGCACATAGTCGAACAGTTGTCGCATCAGGTCGAGCACCGTCCCGACCACGATGTCAGACACCAGTTCGCATTCCTCGATTCGCTTGGGCGCGGCCAGCAGGTAAACACCCGACGGATGCTTGGTCAGCACGGATTCGAGCTGAATCGAGTCGAGCTTACGGTCGAGCCGCGTCAGCGGCATGATGTTCATCTCGGGATCGAGGTTGAGAAAGACCGACATCCCACCCGACTGCATGTCGAGATCGACCAGCGCCACCCGCTGATGCATCGACTGCAGCGCCAGCCCCAGATTGGCCGCCAACGAGGTCACGCCGACGCCGCCCACCATGCTGGCAAAGGAGCAGACGATACCGCCTGCGGTCCGCTCGGTGCGCCAGCGCGCTTCGCTGACCTTGAGCAGCGCGCGGGTTGCCTCGCCTGCGTCGAGCGGGAGAAAGAGGATTTCGTCGGCGCCGGAACGGAGCGCGCGTTTCATCTGGCCCGCCGAGCGCACCGTCAGCACTGCGAGCAGCGCGGGTCGCGGGGAGCGCGCCGCTTGACTCTGCAAGAAACTCAGCGCCGCCTCTTCATTGCCGTTCACCATCACCAGGGTCACGTCCGGCGGATGGCCGACGTTTTCTGCGACGTTGGGCGCGGAATGCGGATCGCTTTCGACGATTTCAAGTTCCGGCTCGGTGAGCGATGCGAGGACCGCCTTGAGCTGGGTGCGATTTTCTCCGGCGTCACCCACCAGCATCACCTTCATGTTGCCGCCGCGATCGCCGTTCTTTGATCCAAGGACTGCCACCCGATGCTCCTCCTGCGCCCTCGCCTAGAACCGCGGCCGGGCCGCATCCGGCGGCTCGACCGGTTTGGTCTTGATTTCTTCCGAGCTCAGCTCGCCACGATTGCTCGGCAGGAAGACCTCTCCGTGGGACGGCAGCGGGACGACGATTTCAGGAGTTACGCTCATCACCAGGTCGCTCTCCTTGTCCTGCCAGTAGGTCGTGTGAAAAAGATTTCTGATCCACGGCAGGTCTCCCAGGTAGGGCACCTTCTGCACCTGCGAAGTTTTTTCGTGCAGGATCAGACCGGCGATAATCAGCGTCTGCCGATCCTTGAGCCGCACCAGCGTCTCGGCGCGCCGCGTCACGAACGCCGGCACCGTAAACCCGAACAGCTGCACGCCGTGCGCGTAGTCGGGCTGCGAGACCTCGGTCTTGACCAGCAACTCGATATCGTTGCGTCCGACCACGGTCGGAATGAAATCGACCTGGGTTCCGAACTGCTTGAAGACAATCGACGAATTAAGCGCCTGCGCAATAACGATCGGTATCTCGCCGCCCGACAGG
Organism: Candidatus Acidiferrales bacterium; assembly: GCA_035631915.1. Lineage (GTDB taxonomy): Bacteria > Desulfobacterota > Binatia > Binatales > Binataceae > Binatus. The sequence continues at coordinate 6,403 of DASQHV010000293.1, forward strand.
AACTTGGCCGACTCCCCAGAGTTGGCCAGCAGATGCGGCTCGGCAAGAATTTTGCCCAGGCTGTGCTGTTCCAGAAACTGAAAGAACGCCTGCCAGATGACGTCGCCGTTTTGCGCGGCCAGTCCGTAAGTCATGTTCTGCGAGAGCAGCAACGGGATGATCTCGCCGCCGGGCGGCAGCAGGCCGCTGGGCGATGTGCCCGACGTGCTCGAGCCCTGCAAGCTGGTGTTGGCCGAGTACGGCGTCGCGACGGCGCCCGGCAATCCGACCAACGAGAGCCCCATCTTGGACATCGCAACCGACAGATTGATTCCCTGGTTTTCCAGCGTCGTGCGATCCAGCTCGGCGACGATCGTATTGAGCATCACCTGCTGCTTGCCGCTCGCGTCGATCCGCACGGTCCGTTCGTTGTAGGTTCCCTGCTCGTTCCAGACCGCCATGGTCGTGAAGCCGGGCTGATGGGCGATCAGGTTCAACTGGAACGGGTTGATCACCTGGACGTCGGCGATCTTGGAGTCGGCGATCGAGATGCGCGTGATGCGGCGCGGAAAGTCGATCACCTCCGACATCCCGGTCATCAGCGTGACCGCGTCGTCGGGCATATAGTGCTTGCCGTCGGAGACCGTGGCGGACTCGTAGCCGCGTCCCGCTTCGAGCACGGACGGATCGTTGCGGAACTGACCCTTGCGGGACTGAAGCGGACCGATCGATTGCGCAGGCTCGTACGACAGGGCCGCCGTCGACGCGGGCGCCGGCTGATTCCAAGTCGCATCCTCGCCGTAAGACGCCCCGTTGGAGGACGACGGCGACGCAGCCGACGTCGCAAGCGACGAAATAGTGTGCAGCTCCGGCAACGAACGATCCGGTGTGGCGACCGCAACGGGAGCAGCGGGCTCGGCGACGAAAGGCCCGTCGATATCCGAGCTGTCGCGCAACGCGGGCGGAGCATTCCCGGGCCTCAGCGGATGCGCCGCGTTTGCGATAGCCTTCGACGTCATGTCGTACCTCAGCACCCGATCCGAAGCGCTGGTCACGGTCACGATCCAGTGCCCGTTCTCGGCGCCGAGCAGCGTGAGCTTGCCGGGAATCTGGTCGAAGGCGACGAACGCGTTTGGATTTGCCTCAAACACGTAGGACGGCTTGGTACCCGGCTTGAGATTGTCGATTACGTAGGTCTCGCCTGCATTTAATGAGACGGTCACCGAATTGGCTGAGTCGTCGCCATTGGCGCGCACGGCGACCGCGCAAATCAGCAGCATCAGGCCCGCGATCGTGAACCGCCGACGCCGACTCACGCGATCGCGAGCGGCGCTCCGCCGATGCCTTCGAGTTTCCATAACTTCCCCCTTTTACCTGCCGGCGCTCGTTCCTCATGGCACCAGATAGACTTTCGGCTCCGGCTTGTAGCCGCGATCCCCGGGCTTTGGCTCCGCGGTCGAATTCAAGGCGGCGCGCGCATTTTGCGGCGCAGGCGCGGCGGGAAATGAAATCGCAGGCGATGCCGCGAGCGACGCAGCCCTGGCATCGGACGCGGCCGGAAGCCTTCCCAAGTCCGGCGGCGGTTCGGCCTCCGGTGCGGCGGGCGGCGGCGTGCTGGCCGGCGCATTCGCGTACGACCGGTCACCATCGCGACGAACCCGCGCTGACTTGACGAACGACAGATCTTCCAGCGATTTGCCGTCGCGCATTATCTCGATTCGAAAAGGGACGGCGGCCGGCGTGCTCCGATGCGCTGGCGCAGCGCGCGGGCTCCCGGCTGTCGCGTCGGGCTGGACGCTCATGACCGGCAGCGCCGGCGCGCCGTTGTGCATCAGATCGCCCATCGCGATCCCGCTGGTGGCGACGATCTTGGCGTCGCCGTAGTTGCGCATCGCCAGCCGCAGCGTTCCCTCGCGTCCCGCGAGCGTGAGTTTTTCGGCGTCGGCCGGACTGACCAGCAGCGTGATCACCCTGACCACTATCGGGGTATCGTTGACGTGCTCGATTTCCTGGGCGACGGCCAGGACCTCGATATTCTGCAACACCATGCGCGAGAACGAAGACGAATCGGGCCCGGTGCCGGAGACCGCGACCAGGACGTCGACGTGGGTGTGCGGCTGCACGAAGCCGGCGATATCGCCGACCTCGTCGACCGGCACCGACATCGCGCGCATCCCGGCCGGAATGAGCAGGGGCATCACACCCGAAGTTTTTTCGCCCAGAAACAGCTTGCTGGTGACGATCGGCTCGTTGAGCACGAACTGACTGCGCGCGTAGGCGCCCGAGACGGCCTGCGGGTCGCTGAAGGAGCCGGCGGGCACCGCCTCGCGCGACCAGCGCATCAGCTTCACCGCCGAGGGCTGGAGCTTGGTGCCGACCGGGATCGTCTCGGCCGCAACCACCACCGACACGGTGTGCGCCATCGCGCGCTGCACTTCGGACTCGCGCTTTCTAAGCGCGGAAAAGACCACGATCGCAGCCAGCACCGCGCCGAGTCCCGCCAGGACCACGAAAACTATCGGACGTCTCATCTATTGCCCCCCTTGCTGCGCCCCGCCCCGCGCGCGCGGCGGTTCGCCCCCCAAAACTGGGCAGCACCCGGTCGCAGTCATTCGCTCATTACGATCTCCGTCGAGCTGAGCGTGGTCGGAAACGTGTCGTGAAAGCCGAGACCGTTGAACACGGTCGTCATGCTGGAAACGATCGAATTGCTGGAGAGGTCGTAGGCGACGGTCACCGTCACGGGCTGCCCGAAGGCGGCCTGCGTCACGGTCACCGTCAGATTACTTCCGTTGTTGGCGGTGATCGACGGAGCGCCGATCGCGCCCGATAGAATGTAACTCTTGACCTGGGCCGAGGTCAGCGAGGGATTCACCGCCGCGTAGCGCGCGCCGTTGTAGGCGAGTTGGCTCACGGCGAGCGCCGACTGTCCGATTACGGCGAACGTGATTGCAATGAAGACCACGAACAGGAACAGCGGCGCCAGCAGCGCAAATTCCGCCATCGCCTGCCCGCGCTCGCGCGCAGCCGCACGCCCCGTACGCCGCGCACGCCGTGGCATGGCGTCGCCGATTTGTGGGCTCGAATTCACTGCCATCGTACTTCCATCTCTTCCGTCGCTTCCGTCACTTCCATCGCGTCCATCGAGGCGCGAAACGTCGCGCCCTTTTTCGTACTGATGCGGCGGGGCACCGGGTCCCCGCCGCGGTCCGTTGCGCCTTGGTGCCACGCAGCGGGCTTTGGGGGCTCTGCTACGCCGCCTTCAGGGTGGCCGTTACGCTGGTGATGATGGCCTGGATGCCGCCTTCGAGACCCAGGTACGCCGTGTAGCCGGCCACCGCGATCGCCGCGATGATGAGCACGTACTCAGTCATCGTCTGGCCCTTCTTGCTCTCGAGAATCCTCACTAGCAGTTTGTTCAAGTAATCCATTTTGCTGTCCTCCTTTGCGCAATCCTTTGGGCGCATCGTCATTCGCAACCCGGACCAGGCTGTGTGACCGCGCTGGTTGGAGATGACTCCATGCCGGGTCACCTTCCGGGTTTCGTAGTTGATGTTCATCGAACCTGTCCCGTTTCCGACGGCCGTCCCCTTAGGCGGCGGTCAGTGTGGCAGTCACGCTGGTGATGATGGCCTGGATTCCGCCCTCGAGACCCAGGTACGCGGTGTAACCCGCAACCGCGATCGCAGCGATAATCAGCACATACTCGGTCATGGTCTGGCCGAGCAGGGGCCGGCGGCTAATCCGGTACGATATTCCTTGGAGAACCTTCATCGACTTCACCTCCTTGCCGCGCTGTGGCGGCTTCGTTTGGTTGCTGTCGCTGGTTGGCAAGTTGCCATTGGACTTTTGCGCGTTGAATTCCTTCATCGGACTACTGCGTCAGAAGCGCTCGATAAGTTCCGAAGTTGACGGCGGTCTGACTCGGCACCGAGTTCTGCGCGACCGCACCGATAAACACCACGTTGATATCGGAGCCGCTCGCGCCGCTTATCCAGAGCGCGGCGAAGCCTTTGACCGGCACCGAGCAGCTGCCCTTGCATCCGGTCCAATCGACCACCGGCACGATTGCGACGCGGGGGTCGGTGAGCGTGTGATCGCTCCAGGTGCCGCCCGGATCGACGCTGTTGCCGGCGCTCACGCGGTCATTGATTCCCTGGCTGGTCGGCCCGGTCTTCATTCCCGGCTCGCTGTTCAGCATGTCGCCCGCGCTGATTTGGCCCTGGTAGCCGTTGGCCAGGTTGTTCGCAAAATTGGCTCCGCCTGTGCCGCCAAGCGCCAACCCGTCCCAATTGCCCGGACCGACTCTGCCGTTATGAAGAGTGATGCTTTGCCCGAATGCGTAGGTGGTCTGGACCGACAGTCCGATCGGCAACGCGCCGCTCGCCTTGCCCGTATTGAAGAGGGTGGCCCTGGCGTTGACGACCACCGGGCTGCTGGTCAGGCCGAGAACCCGGCCGAAGTAATAGGGGACGTTGCGCGTCAGCGTCACCGACATCGAGAGTTTGTCGGCGGCAACGACCGGAGCGGCTATTTCGCTGGCGATCATCCCGTTGTTTTGCGCGTAGGTTTTGGCGGCTGCGATCGCCAGGGTCGGCGAATCGGGTAGCGAGGCAGCGCCGGCCAGCACTGCCGCGTCGGCGGCCGCCTGCATCTTGGACCAGGTCCAGTAGAAGACCGTGATGTCCACGCCCATCGCGACCACGCCGAGCAGCACCGGGATGAGGATGGTCAGCATCACGAGTATCTGGCCGCGTCGCGTGCGGCGGCGTGCAAATGCTGCCGCCCTGGAGCTCGAGGTTACCGCCGGCTCTGTATTTTGAATTTTCTTCAAGTTGCACCGTCGCGACGCATCCGGTTCGCGTTCCCTCGGTTCGCGGTCCCTCCCCTGCTCCCCTCCTCCTCTGCCCACTCGAATCCGGGTGCTGAGTCGCTGACGGACTAGGTGCAGCAGTCATGCCAGAGGCGCGGCGTAAAAATGCGTGCGCGATGACGCCGACTGTCGTTCGCCCCGACCAATCTGATACGTGCCGTGTCCCATCGCGGCACTCGACGTGAATCAGCAGAGATTCGCGACGTATCCGTACTGAATCGTACGATGACGACAACGAGTTAACAGGGAATCGACGCGGTCGAGAGGGAACTGTTCTGAGCGCCGTTGCGTTACGCCAGCCGTGCAAGACAAGCGTCGCTCGCCTTCGATTGCCGAAGCCGCGGATCCCTCGCCGACGCGGCCTTCGCCACCCGCCGACCTTGCCGCGGTCGTGACCGCGACCCCTCTTCGTCGCACTAGGCAATGAACCGAGCGCGGGTGCATAATCCGCCTATGCTTGGCTATGGCAGTCACGATGCGTCGATGTCTGGCCTCCCGACGAATTTTGCGGCGAAAGCCCTTGCTATCGCCCTGCTCACGGCCTGCCTCCCCGGATGCGCTCCCTCGGCCCTGACCGCGGCCCGGAGCCAAATTGCGGCTGGCAATTATGCGGCAGCGCGCCACGAATTGGTCACTCTCGACGCCCATTCCAAAGACCTGAGCGCGGGCGAGCGGCGCGAGGTCAAAGACGACCTCTGCCTCTCCGACTTCATGCTGGGGGCGCCGTCCTTCACGCTCGCCGAGCAGCGGCGCGCGTGCGCCGAGGCGATGCTCGAGCCTGGGAGCCAGAGCGGCAGCATCATGGCGCGAATCGACGACGCGACTCGCAACCGCGACGCGCGTGCGGTCGAAACAGCGCTCACCGCCGACGACCTGGCTAGCGCCGAGCGCGCGGCGATCGATTATCAGCACGCACCCGGCGCCGACCCGGCGCTCGTCGCGCGCTGGTCGAAACAAATTTGGAAATTGGCCGACGAACAGGTGTTCGCCGACGAGAGCGCAAAGAAGCGCTCGCTCGCCGCCGCAATCGCGCAGGTGCGCAAGAACTATCCGAAGGCGCAGCACATGGACGACGGCGAGTTTGCGCGCTGGGTCGCCGAGACTGCGACGGTTTCCGGCACGCCGATGGCGTCGCACGTCGAGCTGAACGACGAGACGCTGCGGCTCTCGGTCGACAGCGACAACCTGCAGCTCGCGTCGCGAAATCTCGACAAGCTGACTTCGATCAACGACGCCTTCGTCGCACGCTGCGGATGCGACGCGCATACCAACGTCGCGGTCTCCGACACCGGCTTCCCGGCTTACGTGATCAGGCTCGACCCGGAGACGAAGATGTCCGAGGTGATGATCCTGCCGCGCGGCGATCGCGCGATCGTGTCTGCGTCTTTCAACTGAATCCGCGCATCGATCCTTAGTGATAGAAAAACATTTGTGCTACTGATTTTTGCGAGCTGAAGTTTCGCGATCGGTGCGCCCACGGCGTCGTAACTAACGCGGCGCCGGTTTCGCGAAACGGCAATCATGAAACGCTTGACGCTGACGCTCGCCGCCGTCGCCGGATTCGCCACCTCAGCGCTCGCCAACGACTGGGGCATGGGTGAGTCGAACGCGAAGATCCCGCCCAGCAGTATCTTCGACCCGGTCTCGACGCCCGCATCTCAGATCGACACGGTCGCGTATTTCGTGCTGGCAATCGCGGGCGTCATCTTTGTGATTGTCGCGGGACTGCTCGCGTACTGCATCGTCCGGTACCGCGCGCGCCTCGGCGACGACGGCCGCGAGCCGCCGCAGGTGTACGGCAGCAATCCGATCGAGTTCGCATGGACCACCGTGCCGGTGCTGATCGTGCTGGTGCTCGTCCTGGTGACGGCGCGCACCACATATATGGTGCAGGATGCGCCGCGGCCGCCCGGCGCGCTCGGCGTGCGGGTGATCGGACATCAGTGGTGGTGGGAGTTCCGCTATCCGTCGCTCGGAATCGTAACCGCCAACGAGCTTCACGTTCCGCTGAGCGATCGCGCCGACCCGACGCCCACGTTTCTCGAGCTTGAGTCCGCCGACGTCGCGCACAGCTTCTGGGTGCCGCGCCTGGCCGGCAAGACCGACGTTATCCCGAACCGCAAGAACGTGATGTGGATCGATCCCCATCAGGCCGGCACGTACCTCGGCCAGTGCGGCGAGTTTTGCGGCACCGAGCACGCGATGATGCTGCTGCGCGTGGTCGTAGAGCCGCGTGCGGATTTCGAGCGCTGGGCCGCAGCGCAGAAGCAGGCTCCGGTGCAGGAGGCGTCGGCGACGCGTGGGCGCGAGATATTCGAGACCACCGCCTGCGTCAACTGTCACACGATTCGCGGCACCGATGCTGCGGGGCGCTTCGGCCCCGACCTGACCCATCTGATGACGCGGGAAACCCTCGGCGCCGGCGTCGCGATGAACACTCGCGAGCACCTGAAAATTTGGGTCACCAATCCCGGTACGATGAAGCCCGGAGCGTTGATGCCGGCGATGAATCTCGGCGACCGCGACCTCGACGACCTGGTCGCGTACCTGGCGACTCTTCGATAGGCGCGGGGAACGGGCATGGCAGGCAGCCTCGAACACGAACTCCCGCTTGGCGCAGTGCGCGGCGAGTCGTTGCCGATCCTCGGGCGGCTGCACGAATGGGTGGTGACCGTCGATCACAAGCGGCTGGGCATCATGTACATCGGCGGCGGACTGATCTTCTTCGTGGTGGCGGGGCTGCAGGCGGCGACGATTCGGCTGCAACTGGCCGTCCCGAACGCGAACATCGTGCCGCCCCAAGTCTTCAACCGCCTGCTCACGATGCACGGCACCGCGATGGTCTTCCTGGTCGGGATGCCGATTCTCACCGGCTTCTTCAATTACCTCGTCCCGCTGATGATTGGCGCGCGCGACCTGGCGTTTCCCCGCCTCAACTCGTTCGGCTTCTGGCTATGGTTCTTCGGCGCGCTACTTCTCTATTTCAGTTACGTCGGCGGCGACGGACTCTATGGCGCGGGCAGCGCGCCCGATGTCGGATGGTTCGCGTATGCGCCGCTGACCGAGCGCGCATTCTCGCGCGGCAACAGTACTGACTATTGGATACTGAGTATTCTACTGACTAGTGTCGGCTCAACCGCGACCGCGATAAATCTGATCGCGACTACATTCTCGATGCGCTGCGAAGGCATGACGCTCGGCAAGATGCCGGTGCTGG
>DASQHV010000294.1:0-2603 GCA_035631915.1 Candidatus Acidiferrales bacterium
GGGGCGCCGCTGGCCCGCTTCGAAGGAGTTTCGTTTCCGCTCGCCGAAGCGGCGGTTCGGCTCCGCGCCGCGCGCCTGCTGTGCTACGAGGCGCTCTGGCTGAAGGATCGCGGCGAGCCGCACGGATGGCTTGCCGCCGGCGCCAAGTGGCTCGCGCCGGAGTTGGCGGCGCAGGTGCTGCATCAATGCATCCTGCTGCACGGACATTCAGGCTTCAGCCTCGACCTGCCGCATCAGCAGCGCATGCGCGACGTTATCGGGCTGGAGATTGGCGACGGCACCGCGCAGATTATGAAGACGCTGGTCGCGCGAGAGATCATCGGCAAGGCCGCGCGCCCGTACTGAAGTCGAGAGGTGCCGATGCCACGGTCGAGTTGGCCAATTACCTGGAACGCGCGCTGGATCTGGGCCGCGCCCGCGCCGAAGCCGGTCTCGCCGATCGCCGCGTCGACGCTGCCACGGCGGGAAACCTGGAATCGATTCTGCTACCTGCGGCGATCCGTCGATCTTGATGCGGTTCCTTCGTCAGTGCCGGCGCGCGTGACCGCCGATTCCCGGTTCGTGCTGTTCGTCAACGGCGTTGAAGTAGCGCGCGGCCCCGCGCGTGCGATGCCCGAGCGGCTGGCGTGGACCGAACTCGACCTGGCACCATTTCTTCATGCCGGCCACAACGCGATTTGCGCTCTCGCGCGCTTCTACGGAGTTCCCGGACCGTGGTGGCGGCCCGCGCCGCCCAGCTTTCAGCTCGGCTTCGGCTCGTTCGCGTTCGAGTCGCCGGCCATCGGCGTGATTTCCGATGCCACGTGGAAAGCGGCCGCAGCGCCGTATCGCCAGGACGTCGCGACCGCGCAACCGCTGCCGGTGCCGCCGGTCGAGATCCTTGACGGCGCGAAGGTGCCTGTCGGCTGGATGGATGCCAACTTCGACGATTCAGCATGGGCGCCGGCGGTCGAATTGTCCGCGGGAACCTTCTCGCACAATCGCACGCGCATCCCGGTCGAGCCGTATTCGGCTCCTGAAGCCGACGATATCGCTCCGCTAACGGCGATCCCGGTCGCGCTCTCCGAACTTTCGCGCCGCGGTGCTGCGCACGACGATGCCGACGATCCGCGACGCGCCTATCCGTCAGAAGACGGATCCACCGACGGTCCTGATGCGATAGTCACTTACGACGCGGCGATGATCACGCTCGCGACACCCTGGGCGGTCGTACGCGGTCCCGCGGGCTCGGTGGTGGACTTCTACTCGGGCGAAGATTTGCGCGCGGATGGCAGCGCGGAAACCAACCCGCGCCAATTCGCGATGCGCTACATCCTGCGCGGCGCCGGCGATGAGCGCATCGAGTCGTACGAGTCGGTCGGATTCCGCTATCTGTCTATCGTCGCGCGCGGCGGTGCGCGAATCGAAGCGGCGGGCGCGATCGAGCGCCGCTACCCGCGTGGCGACGACGCGTACTTCGAGTGCGACGATCCCGCGCTGAATAAAATCTGGCGCGTCGGTGCGCGGACCCTGGACCTCTGCTCGACGGACGCATTCATCGATTGCCCCGGCCGCGAGCAGCGTGCGTGGCTCGGCGATTCGTACGTCCACGCGCTGCTGACCTACGTCACGAACACGGATTGGCGCCTCGTGAAGCGACATCTCCGGGTCTGCGCGCAATCGCGCCGCGCGGACGGTCTGCTGGCGATGGCCGCGGCGGGCGATCTGTCGCAATCCTCAACTACGATTCCCGACTACTCGCTGCACTGGATTCGTGCGCTCGCTCGCTACTTTGAATATTCCGGCGACGCGGAAACCGTGCGCGAGCTGATGCCCACCGCCGCCGGTATCCTGTCGGCGTTCGAGCGCTACCGCGCAGCTGACGGCCTGATGCGCGGAATGCCGGGCTGGATTTTCATCGACTGGGCGATGACCGAGCGGGCCGAAGTCACCGGCGCGCTCGACGCGCTCTACGCAGCCGCCCTCGACGATTTCGCCGCTCTGTGCACGAACGTGCTCGCCGACTCGCGCGCCGCTGCCGACGTTCGCGCGCGAGCCCAGCGCACTCGCACGGCGTTCGCGCTGCTGTGGGACGAGGCTGCGGGAGTTTATGTTGACGCGGCGGATCGCAACGGGCCGCGGCGTCGCGTCAGCCAGCAGACCAATGCAATCGCGATCGTCGCGGGATGCGCTCCGCGCGAGCGATGGCCGCGGATGCTCGACTACGTCCTTGACGAATCGCGCGTCGCAGTCACGCCCACAATCTCCGACAACCTCGGCGCCTACCTGGCGCAGCGGATGGATCCCGCGGAGCACATGGCCTTTGACGTCGAGCACAACGTCGTCGCCGCGCAGCCGTTTTTCTCGCATCTCCTGCACGACGCGATCGTCCGCGCCGGACGCCGCGACCTGATTCCGTCGCGATGCGTGAAATGGTGGCCGCAGATCGAGCGCGGCAACACCGCGTTCGAGGAGTACTGGAACGCGCGCACCGGCACTGGGAGCCGATGCCACGCATGGTCTGCGACCCCTACCTACGATTTGACGACCTGGGTGCTGGGCGTGCGCCCGACTGCCCCGGGCTACGCGCGCGCGCAGATCGCGCCGCGTTTCGGGCCGCTGTT
>DASQHV010000295.1:0-1650 GCA_035631915.1 Candidatus Acidiferrales bacterium
ATGCCCTCACAAGTAAGTGCGCAACCCGAACTGTTTTCCGCCGCACCCGCCGCGCCGCCCGCGCTGAACGGCGGGCGCTGCCGAAAATGCGGCTACATATTCTTCCCGCCGCAACATTATGGATGCGAATCGTGCGGCGCCCCGCCGGATCAACTCGAGCCGGTCGCGCTCGGCGGCCGCGGCGCACTGCATTCGTTCGCGACCGTGCATCTTCATCAGGGCAAGGGAATCGAGGCGCCCTTCACGGTCGGGCTGATCGTGCTGGACGACGGGCCCGCCGTGCGCGCGATTCTCACAGATCGCACCGACGAAGGACTCAAGATAGGTGATCGCGTCCAGGCGGTGCTGGTGCCGAACGGAAACGACGCGGCGGGAAATGAAATCGTCGAGCTTCGATTCGGCAAAATCGGAGGCGCGCGATGAAAACGCTGAAGGATTTGCGGCCGGTCTATGTGGTTGGCGTCGGATTGCATCGCTATCAACGTATGAGTGACACGCCGTACGTCGAGCTCGGCCTGGCCGCGGTTCGACAGGCGCTGGCCGACGCGCGCATCGAATGGTCGTCGGTCGAGTCGGTCTACAACGGCACTGCGCTAATCGGGATGGCGGCGACGCGCCCGATGCTGCGGCACCTCGGCGCGACGGGTATCGCGATGGCGCAAGTCGAGAACGCGTCGGCGTCGGGCTCGACGGCGTTTCGCCACGCGTGCATCGACGTTGCCAGCGGAATCAGCGACGTCGCGCTGGCGATGGGCGTCGACAAGCCCGGGCCGGTCAGCCTCGCGCCCGGCAAGACGAACATTCGCGACCTGGTCGGCTCCCGTGTCGTGCCGTTCACCCACTTCGCGCTGCTGGCCAACGAATACATGAATCGCAGCGGCGCCACGCCGGAGCAGGTGGCCGCGGTCGCGGTGAAGAATCATCGCAACGGCGCGAACAACCCGTACGCGCAGCGCCAGCGCGCATGCACGCTGGCCGAGGTGATGGCCGACGCGCCGATTTCCGGCTCGCTGACGCGCCTGCAATGCTGCCCGGTCGGCGAGGGCGCCGCCGCGGCGATCGTCGCGTCGGAGGACGCGATCGCGCGGCTTGGGATCGATCGCAAACGCGCCATCCGCGTGATTGGTTCCGTCACCCGCACCGAGCGCGTCTATCGCGACGCGAAAAACTGGGACGCCGAGCTGACGCGCGAGACGGTTGCGCAGGCTTATCGCGAAGCGGGCGTCGGCGCGCGCGACCTAGACGTCGTCGAACTGCACGACGCGTTTACGATCGAGGAACTGCTCTATCTCGAAGCGATGGATTTGTGCGGCGCGGGCGAGGCGGCCGCGATGGTCGCGAGCGGCGGCGCGGATATCGGCGGCGATTGCGCCGTCAGCGCATCCGGCGGGCTGCTCGCGATGGGCCATCCGATCGGTCCGACTGGCGCGGGGCAAATCGTCGAGATCACGCGGCAGTTGCGCCACGAGGCTGGCGTGCGTCAGCAGCCGAACGCGAAGACTGGCCTCGCGCACATGGTTGGCGTTGGCGCGGTCTGCGTGGTCCACGTCCTGCAGCGCGACGCTTGAATGTCACTGCCTGAACATCTGGCGCGGCGCCTGCGACTGCCGCTGATTGCGGTGCGCTACCGATTTACTCGAAAATAACAGT
>DASQHV010000296.1:0-5181 GCA_035631915.1 Candidatus Acidiferrales bacterium
GCGAGTGAAGATCGCCGCCCGGAATCGGCGCCATCTCGACATTGAGGCCCTTGTCGTAGATCGCGATTCGCGACTTGGTGGCGAAGTTGGAAAGATTCATGTTGTACAGCTTCATCGATGCGGTTCCTCTCTTTCTGCTGAAATTGAAATGGGCGAGCCAACCCCGCTTATCGCAAAGCCGCGCTCCGTGCGCAAGCCGCGATTTCAAACGGCGGTGACGGGCGTGACGGCGACCGAGACCGCATGCCAGGCTCCGTCCCGCTTGGCGAAGACGCGCAGGAAGCGTTGATCGATGACGATACGGCCGTCCTCCAACTCAAGTTGGAGACGTCCCCGGCTTATGCCAGTGCCTCCGAAGATTTGCACGTATTGCTCGCTGAATGTGACTGATTTGACCCCTTGCCCCGAAGGGTTGATCATCAGCAACGCCTTCGTGATGGGTTCGCCCAACGCTGTTAAACCAGTGAAGTCATCCGCGAGGATGTGAGCCAGCGGCGCGCGGTCGCGACGCCGATACGCCTCGTTCCACTCGTTATCCAGGCGCAATATCTGCGCTTGATCTTCCGCTTGCGTCCCCAAGATGCACCGGCCAGGAAGTCCCGAGTCGCTAACGGCCGCCTTCTTCCTGCTTGATCACGAAGATCAGCGACTCGGCGAAATCGTCGGCGTGCTCGAGTTGCGGATATGCGCCGGAGGTCTTGAACACAACGGTTGCAGAGCCGGGCATCGCGGAGTGCAGCGCCTCGCCCTCGGCGGCGGAGAAATATGGATCCTTGGCGCCCCAGATGATGATGGTCAGCGTGTTGAAGATTTGGCCCAGCTTCGATCGGATGTGGGCCTCGTCGCGCGGCACCGAATCGAGCATGTCGGTCTGCGCCTGAAGGTCCATCGCGAGCTCGGCCATCATGCGCTGGTAAATGAATTCGGGCATCGGCGGCAAATCGAAAAAGCTGGCCTCGACCTGCGCGCGAATCTGCTCGCCGTTCGACGGCAGCATCCCCGCGCGCAACTTGTCGGCGCCGCGCTTGCCGACCAGCCCGCCGCCGACCAGCACGATGCGCTCGACTTTGTCGGGATGATCGACGGCGTAGTACAGCGCGACGTCGCAGCCCAGATCGTTGCCGACCAGGTTGATCTTGTCGATCTTGAGTTCGTCGATCATTTGCGCGACGGCCGCCGCCTGGTACGCGATCGAGTACTGGACCTGCTGGTGATCGGACGACGCGAAGCCCGGCAGGTTGGGCGCGACCACCTTGTAATGCGCGTCGGCTACGAGCGGCATCACGTCGCGCCACACCAGCGCGGCATTGGGACCGAGGCCGTGGATCATCACCACAGGCTCCATGCCGGCGTAGCCGCCAGTGACGAAATAGGTGATGAGCCCGTCCTTGAGCGCGAGATCGTTGTGCGTCACGCCCGACCATCCAAGACGCATCGTCTGGATGAAGCGCAGCACGCCAATCGGCCGCAGATACATCGCAGCGGCGAAGATACCCAGAAAGATCGCCGCGAGCGGCCCCGCGATGTTGATCCACGCGTGGCGGCGCAACTGCGGCATCATATTTTCGGCGCGGATTTCGGCCTCGGTGGGAGTCCTTGGCGTTTCCGATTTGCTTGGTTCAGCCACGACGGTAAGGGCGCTCCGCGCTAGTTGGGCGCCGCCGCGGACGCGGCAGGCTTTGCGTGCGAGGCACGATGCGGATGCGCGAGCGCCTCGCGCTCCCTCGCCATTTGCTCGAGATGATCGGCGACGCGATTGATCTCACGGGTCGCGTCTTCAACCGCTTTGGTCGCGCGGTCGGCCGCCTCGGTCGCCTTGTTCGCCGCGAGCGTTGCTTGCTCGGCGGCCGCCTCGGCGCGTGCCGCAGATTGCTCGGATCTTGCGGCGGCGGCTTCGGCCTCACTAGCCTGCTGCTGCGCGCGCGACGTCGCACATCCGGCAATCGAAATCGCCAGTGCGGCCGCCGCGAGGGCGTGAAACAGTTTGCGCGCGCGTGGCGCCATCGCGGACGTTGCGCTTCTTTCGTGTCGTGTCGCGAGAGTCAATTTACCAGCCGCCAGCAGAACGGCCGCCAAAGCCGGCAATCCAGTCCGGCGGCCGAATCGCGTATCGACAGAAGTCTAGCGCGGAGCGAAGGCCTGCACAGCGCGACCGTCGGGCAGCGGCGCCTTGTCGGACCTGAGCGGCAGGATACAAACGTGAGTGGCGCCGGCCTTGAGATGAGCGTCGATGCGCGCGCGAATCTTTTCCTCGTTGCCCCACGCGACGATTGCGTCGACCAGCCGATCGGAGCATCCGCCCTCGAACTCCTTGTCGGCCCATCCGAGCGCTTTCAGATTGTTGGTGTAGTTGGGCAAACGCGGAACGTAAGTCTTCATATACTCGCGCGCCGCCGTGCGCGCCTTGTCGGCGTCGGACTCCAGGATCACGGCCTGCGCCGCGCAGAGCATCGCAGTGGGTCCGATTTGCGCGCGCGCCTTCGCGGTATGCTCCGGCGGCACGAAATAAGTGTGCGTGCCGTTCGCCTCGCTGGCCGACAGCGCGAGCATCTTCGGATGCAGTGCCGCGAGCACGACCTTGACCGGCTCCTTCGGCTTCGGCGCCAGGTACAGCGCGCTCTTCATCTTCGGCAAGTATTCCTTCATGTAGCTGTAGGGCTTGTCGTAGTTGTGGCCGCGCAGGTTGTTGACGAGCGGCTTGTGGCTGACGCCGATACCGAGCAGAAAGCGGCCGCCCGATTGTTCCGCCACCGTGTTGGACGCCGCCGCCATCGTGACCGCGTCGCGCGCCCAAATGTTCGCGATGCCGGTGGCGATGGTCAGCCGGTCGGTGTGGGCAAGCATATTCGCCGCGTGCGCGAAGGGTTCGCGGCCAACCGCCTCAGGAATCCACAGTGCATTGTAGCCGAGCTTCTCGACCTGCTTCGCGAAGGCAACGGTGTCCGCCGCGGGCATCGAATCGAGAAAAAACCAGATTCCAACTTTTCCGATATCCATGGTTGATGTAAGTAACGCGGTTGACGGAAAGGGACAAGTGCGCCGTCGACGCGGCGGGCCGGCCTTTTCACCTGTCGACTGGGCGCGATAGATTGTGCCGCGCTTGCACGCACGGCATTTCAAACCACCGCGAATCTCACGAGGTTGAACGACCATGAAACTCGGCCTGATGTTCGTAAATTCCGGACCCTTCGGTAATCCTGCGCTGCTCACGCATCTCGCAACCACGGCCGAGCGGTGCGGAGTCGAGTCGCTGTGGACCGTGGAGCACGTCGTGATACCGCAGGACTACAAGTCGCCGTACCCGTATTCGTCGAGCGGCAAGATTCCCGGCGGTGAGGACGTTTCGATTCCCGATCCGCTGCTGCCGCTGGCGTTTGCCGCCGCGGTCACCAAGACGATCAAGCTTGCGACCGGCGTGTTGATTCTTCCGCAGCGCCATCCACTTTACGTCGCGAAGGAAGTGGCGACGCTCGACGTGCTGTCGGGCGGCCGCACGATCCTGGGAATCGGGAGCGGATGGCTGGAGGAGGAATTCACCTCGCTGGGCCTCGACTTCCACGCTCGCGGCGCGCGGACCGACGAGGCGATCAAGTCGCTGCGTGCGCTATGGAGCGACGGCGCCGCGTCGTCGTTTCACGGCAAGCACTTTAACTTCGGGCCGGTGAAATGCTTTCCCAAGCCGGTGCAGAGGCCGGGCGTTCCGATCCACGTCGGCGGACATTCGCCCGCGGCCGCCCGGCGCGCGGGCCGTTACGGCGACGGCTTTTTCCCCGCTACGGCGGATGTACCCAAGCTCAAGGAATTGTTCGCGTTGATGAAGTCGGAGGCTGAGAAGGCGGGGCGCAATCCCGCGTCGATAGAGCTGTCGTGCATGGGGCGCGCGCGCCTCGACGAGTTGAAGGCGCTGCGCGATATTGGCGTGTCACGCGTCGTGATTGCACCGCCGGCACCCGACGCCGACGGGCTGACCCGCGGCCTCGCGAAACTCCGCGACGAGGTTATGGCGAAGCTGTAGTCGAGCGCTCGCAGAGAAATCAGTCGTCGTCGGAGTCGCGCGGCGGCGCGCCCGCACCGGTAGTGGCCTGTGGCGTCAGCCGCTTCATGTAGATCAGCTCGGGGTCGCCCTCGTCCAAGTTCTCGATGTAGCCGCTCTTGACGTAGCCGATTCGTGCGCACAGTTGCTGCATCGGAATGTTCGACTGATTGGTCGAGGTGAAAATCTTTTCGGTCTGGCAGTCGAGCTCGGCCGCGCGCATCAGCGCGGTCGCCAGGCCGCGCCTGCGAAAATCCGGATGCACAATCAGCAGCGCGACGAAGCCGTGGCCGAAGAAACTATCCTCGCTAATGACGAAGCCGCGGACCTGCCCGTCGACGCGCGCGACGGCGATGCGCGCCTGCGCCAGTGCCTTGGCGATCATCGAGCGCCGCCGCCCGCTGCCCAGCACGGTTTCGTCCAGCACACAAATGTGCTCAAAATCCTGCGTTGCAGCGCGCTCGACTATCGTCATAAGTTTCGCCCAGAGGCTCGAATGCCGTGAAGGATGATCCCTCAGTCGATCCGTTGATTGTCAAACACGAAGCGCCGCTCGGATGGCTGGTCCTCAACCGGCCCCACGTGCGCAACGCGCTAAATCTTAGGACCTGGCAGCGCATCGCGGAAGGCGTCGCGGAGCTGACGGCCGACGACGCGGTGCGCGTGATCGTCATGCGCGGCGCAACGCCGGAGGCGTTTATCGCAGGCGCCGACATCTCGGAGTTTCCTGCGATGCGTGCCGACGCGGAACAGGCGCGCAAGTATCGCGACGCCCCCAACAACGCGATTGCCGCGATGATCGAGTGCCGCAAGCCAATCGTCGCGATGATCTCCGGGGTGTGCATCGGCGGCGGCGTGCAGGTCGCGCTCGCCTGCGACATCCGGATTGCGGCGCGCGGCACGCGGATGGGAGTTCCGGCGGCGCGCCTGGGCCTGGCCTATCCGCTCGAGGGCGTCAACATGCTCGCGCATACAGTGGGGCCCGCCAACGCGCGCGACATCCTGCTGTCGGCGCGGCTGTTCGATGCGGAAGAGGCGCTGCAGATGGGGCTCGTCAACCGAATCGTCGATCCCGAGAAGCTGGAGGAAAACGTGCGCGACTACACGCTCAAGATGGCGACCAACGCACCGCTGACGATGGCGGCGGC
>DASQHV010000297.1:0-2114 GCA_035631915.1 Candidatus Acidiferrales bacterium
CGCGAACCGGCGCGGCCTTCGACTTTTTCTTCCGGCGTCGCACGTTCAGATTGTCAACGCGACGCCTGCAAATGGTCGTGGATGTCGCGCGACGGTGTCGGGCATCAGCTGAGCGGCCGCAACTGGCATGCGCATCCGCGCGCCGCGCAACTCATCGAACCGTCGGGATGCGTGATGTGCACGTCCATCTTGTGATGGCAATGATCGCATTCTCCGGCGCGCGGACGCGGCACCAGCTTCGGTTGTGTGCGCACTGGCTTGAACTGGATTACCTTGCCCAACTCGATGCGTCTCCCGGCCGCCCGCGCAAACTTCTAACTCTTCTTGGTCGCGCGAGCCAGCGCCCGCAGCCGCACTCCCGCCAGCCGGATGAAGCCCTCCGCGTCCGCCTGGTTGTATCCGCCCGCTTCCTCGAAGCTCGCGATTTTCGGATCGTAAAGCGAGTTGGGCGACTTGCGCCCCGCGATCCAGACCCCGCCCTTGAACAGCTTGAGCCGCGCCACGCCGTTCACATTTTTCTGCGTGTCGTCCACCAGCGCCTGCAGCGCCTCCCGCTCCGGCGCGAACCAGTACCCGTAATACACCATTTCGGCGTAGCGCGGGATGAGCGCGTCGCGCAGATGCATCACTTCGCGATCGAGCGTCAGTTGCTCGACCGCGCGATGCCCGTGGAACAGCGTCGTGACGCCGGGAGTCTCGTACACGCCGCGCGACTTGATTCCGACGTAGCGGTTCTCGACCAGGTCAACGCGGCCGACTCCGTGGCGTCCCGCAATCTGGTTGGCGCGCTCGATAATTTTCGCCGCTGAGAGTTTATCGCCGTTGATTGCGATCGG
Organism: Candidatus Acidiferrales bacterium; assembly: GCA_035631915.1. Lineage (GTDB taxonomy): Bacteria > Desulfobacterota > Binatia > Binatales > Binataceae > Binatus. Next base: position 837 of record DASQHV010000297.1, read on the forward strand.
ATTCCCCGCCGCGTACTCGATCTCGACGTACTCCGGCTGGTTCGGCGCTTCCTCCGCCGACACGGTGAGCCGGAACATGTCGTTGTACGGCTCGCGCCACGGATCCTCCAGGATGCCGCCCTCGTAACTGACGTGGACCAGGTTGCGATCCATCGAGTACGGTTTCTCGGCGGTCACCTGCAGCGGAATCTTCTTCTCGTTCGCGTACGCAATCATGTCGGCGCGTCCCTGGAACGGCCAGTCGCTCCGCCGCCACGGCGCGATGATCTTCAACTCGGGTGCGAGCCGCGCGAACGTAAGCTCATAGCGCACCTGGTCGTTGCCCTTGCCAGTCGCTCCGTGCGCGACGGTGTCGGCGCCTTCGGCGCGCGCAATCTCGATCTGCTTCTTCGCAATCATCGGCCGCGCGATCGACGTCCCGAGCAGGTAGTAGCCCTCGTAGACGGCGTTCGCGCGAAGCATCGGAAACACGAAGTCGCGCGCGAACTCCTCGCGCAAGTCGGCGACATGAAGTTTGCTCGCGCCGGTCTTGAGCGCCTTCGCCTCCAGCCCATCCAGTTCCTCGGCCTGCCCGACGTCGGCGCAATACGCCACAACCTCGCAGCCGAAGTGATCCTTCAGCCAGCGCAGCATCACCGACGTGTCGAGTCCGCCGGAGTAGGCGAGCACAATTTTCTTGATCTTCTCGGTGGCCACGGTTCGTTTTTTCCCGCCCGTCACGCCAGTGCCGATGCGGTCCGCAAAATTTCGGGACGTATCAGCCAGCCCATCACGGCTTTCTGCGCGTGCAGCCGATTTTCGGCCTGGTCGAGCACCACCGAGCGCCGCCCGTCGATTACGTCGTCGGTGATCTCTTCGCCGCGATGCGCCGGCAGGCAGTGCATCACGATCGCGCCCTTGCGCGCCTGTTTCATCAGCGCCTCGTTGACCTGGAAGCCCTTGAAGTCGCGCCGCCGCTGCGCCGCTTCCTTCTCCCGCCCCATCGAAGTCCAGGTGTCAGTGTAAACCACGTCGGCGTCTTTGACTGCCTCGCTCGGATCGTCCGTGAGCGTGCCGATTTCCTCGTTCCGCAGCCGCTTCATGAAGGCTTGCTCCGGCTCGTAACCCTTGGGACACGCCAGCCTGAGCTCGAAGCCCGCAATCGCCGCCGCCTCGATCCAGCTATGCGCGAGGTTGAATCCGTCGCCGACGAACGCGACGCGCACCTTGCGCAAGTCGCGGCCGAACCGCTCCTGCAACGTCATCAGATCCGCCAGCAGCTGGCACGGATGCAGCAAG
>DASQHV010000298.1:0-3902 GCA_035631915.1 Candidatus Acidiferrales bacterium
CGACGAACGTGCGATCGAGGTCGCGCGCGACTATGCGAAGTACGGCCGGCCGCCGCGAACGCGCGCCGCAGCGGTGTGAACGCTGGCGCGAATCGCCGCGGTGAAGGAGAACCGCCGCCCCGAAATTCTCGACGCGCTCACACCGCTGGTCGACGATCGCGACTTCACGATGCGGATACGCGTGCCGGGCGCGCTGGCAGAGATTGGCGACGTGCGTGCGCTGCCCGCGCTGCGGCGGCTGGCTGGCCGCGACCTCGACGGCCGCATCCAGCGCAATGCGAACTTCGCAATCGCGTCGATTAATGAGGGCCGCTCGCGCGTCGAGGAGGGCCAGCGACTGCGCGAGGACCTCGACAAGTTGCGCGAGGATCACAAGAAGTTGCAGGAGCGCCTTGAGAAGGTCGAGGCGTTGTCGCGCGAGAAACCCAGCTGAGCACGAGCCGCGCGCGGAGTTCGCTCATGGACAAAAAAATCTCCGTCTGCCTCACCTTCGACTTCGACGCGATTTCGCTGTGGCTCGGCGGCTTCCGCGCGACTTCTCTCAGCGCAATCTCGCGCGGCGAGTTCGGCCGCGTCGGCGCCGGGCGCCTGCTGGCGATGCTGCGCGAGTTCAAACTCCCGTCGACGTGGTTCATCCCCGGCCATAGCGCCGAGACGTATCCTCAGATCGTCGAGGGCCTCGTTGCCGACGGCCACGAAATCGGCAATCACGGCTATCTGCACTCGCGTCCCAAGAGTCCCGAGGACGAGGCCGCGATTCTCGACCGCGGTAACGAAGTGATCGCACGGATGACGGGGCGGCGGCCCGTCGGATACCGCTCGCCCGGCGCCGGCCTTTCTTACAACATGGTCGAGTTGCTGCGCACGCGCGGCTTCCTCTACGACTCCAGCCTGATGGGCGACGACTTCTCGCCCTACTACCTGCGCAGCGGCGACCAGGCGTCGACCGACGGGCCGTACGTTTTCGGCGCCAGCATCGACGTCGTTGAGATTCCGTTCACCTGGGGCCTCGACGATTTTCCCGCCTTCGAATACGTGACGAGCCGCGCGGGAATTCAGCAGGGTCTTTCGTCGCCGTCGGCGGTGTACGAGATTTGGGCGGGTGACTTCGACTACCTGTACGATCGTTTGGGAGAAGGCGTGTACACACTTACGATGCATCCGCAGGTCATCGGCCGGGGGCATCGGCTGCTAATGCTGGAACAACTGCTGCGACACATGATGAGTCATCGCGGCGTCGAATTCCGCACGATGTCCGAAGTCGCTACATCTTGGAAGCAATCGCATCCGCTCGAGCCGCGGCGCTCGCCCTGATATTCCGCGGCGTATACACTTCAGCGCCACGGCGCCATCTGACGTCGGGTATCGAACGTGCGTTCGATGGCAATTTGCAAATCTCCAGCGATGGCACAATGAATGCGTAAGTTACTATCATTGTTGCGATGCAATACCGTCAATTAGTAATAAAAAGAGTCTTTGAGTTTAGAAAACCCCGCTGTATCACAACCTTTTTGGGCGTGCGCAGCGGCTCGGGGAGCATCGGCCGCGATGGGTAATAGCCCCCGGATGGTGCGGATAAGTTCGGCAGCACTGTTGCTTGCCGCGATGGTCTGTAGCATCGCTGCACCGCGCGCACTTGCGCAGGATTCTCCGCCGCAGGCGCTCTATACCGTGGTGCCGCTGGAGAACAGCGTGACGCCCGAGATGGTCGCGGGCGCCGTCGCCGCCGCAACGACGATCCCGATGTGGAACTACAGCGTGACGTCGCCGCTGGACGGTCACGTTTATAGCGGCTCGATGGTCGGGCGGAGCGCATTCTTCAACGGCGCGCGAACGACCAACGTCCCCACGTTCCTCGTCCCGCTGATCATCAAAATGCCTGACGGCGGTACGTTCGATCCGACGGTGGCGGACGCCAGTTGTTCGCCCGGAGGCACCCCGCTCAATCTCACGCAGAACTCTCCGATGATGGTGCCGGTCGCCTTCACGATGAACGGCGTCGGCGTCGGCACTGCGCAGTACGTCGACGCATATCAGCGCGCGAACTTCTGGTCGAATGTGTCGGTCACGGGCAATCACTATCACACGGTGCTGAGCCCGGTTACGACGCTCGCCGCAGTGACCGTCACCGTGCCGGCCGGCAAGGGCGCGACGTTTGCCACAACCGCGTTCGGCGGATGCAATCCGATTGGCGTGATGACCTTCAACTGGTTCGACGGGTTCGTGACCGGGACGCTGCTTCCCGCGCTCGCCGCGCAGGGCGTCGGACCGACCAACTTCCCGCTGTTTCTGATGAAGGACACCGTGATGAGCACCGGCAACTCGCCGACCTTCCCGAGCGGCTGCTGCATCCTGGGGTATCACGGGGCAACCGGGTTCCCGACGCAGACCTATTCGCCGATCGACTTCGACACCACCGGAATTTTTAACGGCACGACCAACATCTCCGTGACGAGTCACGAAGTCGGCGAATGGATGGACGATCCGCTGGGCAACAATCCTACGCCGCTATGGGGCCATACCGGACAGGTCAACGGCTGTCAGAGCAACCTCGAGAATGGTGATCCGCTGAGCGGGACGTTGTTTCCTGCCGTGACGGCACCCAACGGTAAGTCCTATCAGATGCAGGAGCTGGCCTTCTTCTCGTGGTTCTTTCGCCAGTCGCCGTCGCTTGGCACTGGCGGCAAGTTTTCCGACAACGGACATTTCACTAGCGACGCCGGTGCGGTCTGCATGTAACGGCGATGCACTCCGAATATTCGAAACCACATCGCGTCGCGGCTGATTGGTGGGCGGCTCTCGCCGCATCAACCGGTGATCGCGTTGCGTAGACGCTGCAGCCTGAAGCGGTTGCTCAGCCTCGCGCTGGCAATCCTGATGACGTCGTCGGGCGCGTGGGCGGATACGCTCGTCCAGGTGGGAAGCGTGAACGCGCAGGGCGCAACCGACTCGGTCCAGTGGTCGCAGCTCGGCGCGGACGGAACTTCAATCGGCGCGAGTGCCAACGTGTTGTCGGTCGGCGCGCTGCACGGCTCGATCACGCTGGCGGGACCCAACAGCCTGATTGCGGTCGTATGCCCGGCGGCGGTTTGCAGTTGGGCGGGCGCCGGCTTCACTGCCGGCGACAGCGTGCTGTGGACATCAGACTCGGCCAACGGCGGCAATGGACCGCTGACGCTGACGTTCGCGACGCCGGTGTCCGGTGTCGGCGCGATGATCCAGGCGGACGGACCCTCGCAATTCACCGCTGAGATCCAGGCGTTCAATGGACAGACGTCGTTGGGCGCGTTCCCGGTGACGAGCAATCCGAGCGGCGGCGCGACTTATATCGGGCTCCAGGACCAGACCGGCAAGAACATCACGTCGGTGATCTTCAGCCTCACCAGCTGCGAGGGCGCGTGCACCGACTTCGCAGTCGATACGGTGTTCCTCAACACCGGCGCCGTCGCTACCGCAACGCCAACAGCGACTGCGACTCCAACTGCGACCGCGTCGCGCACGCCAACGCCAACGCCGACAGCGACCGCAACCGCCACAGCGACAGCGACGCGAACTGCGACTCCAACCGCAACCTCGACGGCGACGCGCACCGCTACGCCGACTGCGACGGCGACTGCAACATCAACGCCGACTCCAACTACCACACCGACGGCCACCGCAACCGCGACGAGCACACCAACCGCAACGAGCACCGCGACTGCGACATCTACGCCGACGGCTACCGCGACCAGCACGCCAACGCGCACTGCAACTCCGACGGCGACGCCGACAGCGACGGCAACGAGTACACCGACTGCAACGTCGACGCCGACTGCCACCAGCACGGCAACCGCAACTGCGACATCGACGCCGACGCGCACAGCAACTCCGACCGCGACGAGCACGCCGACAGCCACGGCAAC
>DASQHV010000299.1:0-6574 GCA_035631915.1 Candidatus Acidiferrales bacterium
GCGCCCCAGGCAGGGCACAGCCCTGCACCTGGGTGTAGGAGAAGAAAGCAAATAAGATGCGGCCGCAGCGGCCTGTAAAAGTTAAGGCGCGAAGACGCGAAGCGGGAGCGCCGCTTCTTATGCGGCGGGGGGTCCGAAACCTCGGTGGGGTTTCGGGAGTCTATCTATCAGGAAATGATCGACGGAAGCTGTGCGATCAGGAGCCGGCGGCCGGCGGCGACGACGAGGCCGGCGCCGCGCCCGCGCCCTCGTTGAGCGAGTCTTTCAGCTGCTTGCCGGGCTTGAACTTCGCCGAGCGGCTCGCCGCGATCTCGATCGATTCGCCGGTCTTGGGATTGCGCCCGGTGCGCGCTTGACGTTCGGATACCGAAAACGTGCCGAAGCCGGAAATGTTGACGCGTTCACCCTGGCGCAGCGCCGCGATTACGTCGTCGAGCACGATATTGATCGCGCGTTCGGCGTCGGCTTTGTTCAACGGCAGCTTGTTCGACAGCGCTTCGATAAGTTCGGCCTTGGTCATGTCCAACCTTCAGCGGTATTGCCACCGCAAATTTTGCGGACGCCCGTTGGCGGCCGAATATTTGAAAGAATCACCTAAGCGGTTGCGCGCTGCTGCGCGCGCTCCCGCTCGCCCGAGCCCCCTACGCCCCGCGCCTACGACAGGTTCGTCGATACTTCGTCCTCGCCGTCGCGCACCAGCGGAACCTTGGGCTCCGGCTCGCGCAGGAACGCGAGGTCGCTCTCGCCCTTGCCCGGCTTGAAGAACGTGTCGGGGTCGGTCAGCAGCAACGCGTGCTTGAGCACCTCGTCCATGTGATCGACCTGCACGAGGGTAATCCCCTTCATGATCTGCGACGGGATTTCCTCGATATCCTTGGCGTTCTCCTTCGGGATCAGAATCGTTTTGATTCCGCCGCGATGCGCCGCCAGCACTTTTTCCTTGAGCCCGCCAATCGGCAGCACGCGGCCGCGCAGCGTGATCTCACCGGTCATCGCAAGGTCGTTGCGAATCGGCGAGCGCGTCAGCGCCGAGACCAGCGCGGTCGCGAGCGTGATGCCCGCCGACGGTCCGTCCTTCGGGATCGCGCCTTCGGGAATATGAATGTGGATGTCGATGCGGTGATAAAAGCCGCGATCGAGCCCGAGGACTTCCGCGCGCGAGCGCACGTAAGATAGCGCCGCCTGCGCCGACTCCTGCATCACGTCGCCAAGCTGTCCGGTGATCGTCAGTTTGCCGCGGCCCGGCACGATCGTCACCTCGACGTTGAGCAGCTCGCCGCCGAGCTCCGTCCACGCCAGCCCGGTCGCGACGCCGACCTGCGGCACGGTTTCCGCGGTGCCGTAGCGAAACTTCGGAACACCGAGGTACTTAGCCAGGCTCGAACTCGACACCTTGACGTGCGCGTTGCGATCGGTCTTGACGACTTCGACCGCCACCTTGCGGCAAATCGACGCGAGCTCGCGCTCGAGATTTCTGACGCCCGCTTCGCGCGTGTAGTGGCGGATGATGCCCAGGATGGCGCCGTCTGAGACCTCGATGTTCTCGGGCCGCAGGCCGTTGGCCTCCTGCTGCTTCTTCGACAGATACTTCTTCGCGATATTGAGCTTCTCGGTTTCCGTGTAGCCGGGAATCCGAATCACTTCCATCCGGTCCTGGAGCGGACGCGGGATGCGGTCGAGGGTGTTGGCCGTGGTGATGAACATCACCTTGGACAAATCGTAATCGCAGTCCAGGTAGTGATCGTTGAAGGTGCAATTCTGCTCGGGGTCAAGCACTTCGAGCAGCGCCGACGAAGGGTCGCCGCGAAAGTCCGTGGACATCTTGTCCACTTCGTCGAACAGCAGCACCGGGTTGGACGATCCCGCCTTGCGAATCGACTGGATCACCTTACCCGGCAGCGCACCGATGTAGGTGCGGCGATGACCGCGGATTTCAGCCTCGTCGCGCACGCCGCCCAGCGACACGCGGACGAACTTGCGGCCGGTCGCGCGCGCCACCGACTTGCCCAGTGACGTCTTGCCGACTCCCGGAGGTCCGACCAGGCACAGAATCGGCCCCTTCATCTGGCCGACCAGGGTCTCGACGGCAAGGTATTCGAGGATGCGCTGCTTGACCTTCTCAAGCCCGTAGTGATCCTCTTCGAGCACGCGTTCCGCTTCCTTGATGTCGAGCTTGTCCTCGGTGTACTCGAACCACGGCAGCGAGAGGAACCAGTCGAGGTAGTTGCGCACGACGGTCGCCTCGGCCGACATCGGCGACATCATCTTGAGCTTCTTGATCTCGCGCTCGCACTTTTCGCGCGCCTCGGCCGGCATCTTCTTCTGCCGCAGTTTTTCTTCCAATTCCTGGATCTCGTTCTTGAACTCGTCCTTTTCGCCGAGTTCCTTCTGGATCGCGCGCATCTGCTCGTTGAGGTAGTACTCCTTCGAGGTCTTCTCCATCTGCTTCTTGACGCGGGAGCGGATGCGTTTTTCGACCTCGAGGATTTCCAGTTCCGAGCGCATGTAGCCGAGAATCTTTTCAAGCCGCTCGCCGGGGTTGGTGGATTCGAGCAGCGCCTGCTTGTCTTCGAGCTTGATACCCAGGTGGCCGACTATTTTGTCGGCGAGAAATGCCGGGTCGTCCACCGACGCGACCGAGGTGACCATCTCGGGCGGAATCTTCTTGTTGAGCCGCGCGTAGTTGTCGAAGGTCGAGACCACCGAACGCATCAGCGCCTCGACTTCCGTGGTGCGCTCGCCGGTCTCCTCGATCTCCTCGGCCTCGACCTGGAAATATTCGTCGTCGGCCACGTACTTGAGGACCCGCGCGCGCTTTTTGCCTTCGAGCAGCGCCTTGACGGTGCCGTCGGGCAGGCGCAGCAGCTGGACGACGACGCCCAGCGTGCCGACCGCGTACAGATCGTTGGGCGCGGGCTCGGCGACCTTGGCGTCCTTCTGCGCGACCAGCAGGATCGGCGTCTTCTTCGCCTCGGCGGCTTCCAGAGCCTTGATGGACTTCTGGCGCCCGACGAAGATCGGGTAGACTTCGTGTGGAAAAACGATTAATTCGCGCAGCGGCAGAAGCGGAACGATGTTGCCGGTGGCGTCGCGATTATCTTTCTTGTCGTTGCGAAAAAGCATCTTGTCGATCTCGATCTCCCGGGCTAGGCAGTTTCGGCGGTCTTTTGATAGACCAACAGCGGCTGCTCCTTCTGAGTAACCACTTCTTCCGAGATCAGCACCTCCTTGATGTTCGGCTGCGATGGGATTTCGTACATGAGATCCACCATGATCGCTTCCATGATGGCGCGCAGGCCGCGGGCGCCGGACTTGCGCTTGAGCGCCTCGCGCGAGATTGCGCGCAGCGCACCTTGCGTGAATTTCAGGTGCACGTTCTCCATATCGAAGAGCTTCTGGTACTGGCGCACCAGCGCGTTCTTCGGCTCGGTGAGGATGCGCACCAACGCTTCCTCGTCCAGTTCGCCGAGCGTCGCAATCACGGGCAGGCGCCCGACGAACTCCGGAATCAGCCCGAACTTCAGCAAGTCCTCGGGCTGAACCTCGTACAAGAGCTCGGACACGGTCTTGGGATCGCGATGGGTCAGGTCGGCGCGAAAGCCCATCGTCTTGCCCGAGATGCGCCGGCGGATGATGTCGTCGAGGCCGACGAACGCGCCGCCGCAGATGAACAGGATGTTGGTGGTGTCGACCTGCAGGAATTCCTGCTGCGGATGCTTGCGGCCGCCCTTGGGCGGCACCGACGCCATCGTGCCCTCGATGATTTTCAGCAGCGCCTGCTGCACGCCTTCGCCGGAGACGTCGCGCGTGATCGACGGGTTGTCGCCCTTGCGCGCGATCTTGTCGATCTCGTCGATGTACACGATGCCGCGCTGGCATCGCTCGATGTCGTAGTCGGCGTTCTGCAGCAGCGACAGGATGATGTTCTCGACGTCTTCGCCGACGTAGCCGGCCTCAGTCAGCGAGGTCGCGTCGGCAATCGTGAACGGCACCTGCAGGAAGCGCGCGAGGGTCTGCGCCAGCAACGTCTTGCCGACGCCGGTCGGGCCGATGAGCAGGATATTGGACTTCTGCAACTCGACGTCGCCGGTGACCATCTGCGAATCGATTCGTTTGTAGTGATTGTGGACCGCGACCGAGAGAATTTTCTTGGCGCGCTCCTGGCCGATTACGTACTGGTCGAGCACCCGCTTGATTTCGGCGGGCTTGGGCACGGCGGAGCTTTGACTGAAGGCTTCTTCGCTATCGGTTTCCTCGGCGATGATGTCGTTGCAGAGGTCGATGCACTCGTCGCAGATGTAGACCGTGGGGCCGGCAATCAGCTTGCGTACTTCGTCCTGGCTCTTGCCGCAAAACGAGCACACCAGGTTACCCGCGCGGTCGTCATGCTTGGCCATACTGCCTCCCCCGGCTCACTTGGACGGCCTTCGGCTAACGATTACCTCATCAATCAGTCCGTATTCAACCGCTTGCTGCGGCGTGATGAAGTAGTCGCGATCCGTATCGCGCTCTATTTTCTTTAGATTCTGACCTGTGTGCTTCACTATGATGTTATTGATGTCCTCGCGCGCGCGCAGAATCTCCTTGGCGTGAATTTCGAGATCGCTGGCCTGACCCTGCATCCCGCCGAGCGGCTGATGCAGAATTATACGTGAATGAGGCAGCGCGTAGCGCCGTCCCTTGGCACCCGCAAGCAGCAGAATTGCGCCCATGCTGCCGGCCTGACCGAGGCACAGAGTCGAGACCGGCGGGCGGATGAACTCCATCGTGTCGTAGATCGCCATCCCGGCCGTCACCGAGCCGCCGGGCGAGTTGATGTAGAAATTTATTTCTTTCTCGGGGTCTTCGGATTCGAGGAACAGGAATTGCGCCGTGATCAGGTTGGCGACGTCGTCGTTTACCTCGGTGCCGAGAAAGACGATGCGGTCTTTCAGCAGACGAGAAAAGATGTCGTAGGCGCGTTCTCCGCGGCCGGTCTGCTCGACGACAATCGGTACCAGGTTACTCATTAAACCGACTCGCGCCGCAGCCAGAGCGAAGCAATTTTTACAGGGCCACTGACGCCATCAAATTGTAACCACTCGGAAATGGGGGAGCAACCGGGATCGGTTCAGAAGCGACGTTGCAAGCGAACTATTTCGGTTCTTTCGACGCCTGTTCGGCGCCGGTTTCGCGTTTTGCGCGGCTCAGGATGAAGTCCAGCGCCTTCTCGCGGCGCATCGACTGGCGCAGCCCCTCGCGATTTTCTTCCTTGCGATAGAACTCGGCGGCGCGATCGCGACTGCGTCCGCTCTGCGTAACGATTTGCGCCACGCGATTGCCGAGCTCCTCGTCGTTGACCTCGATTTTTTCCTGGTCGGCCAGCGCGTCGACGATAAGCGCAGTGCGTGCGCGCTTCTCGGCGCGTGTCTTGAGATCTTCGGCGTTCTGCTTGACGCGCGCGGTCGCATCTTCGTGAGACACGCCGCCCGCTTCGAGCGTCTGATGAAGCTCGGCCTCCATCGCGGCAACCTCGCGCGCGACCAGCGACTCGGGCAACTCGACGGGGTTGCGCTCGATCACGAGGTCGAGCAGTCCCTGGCGCACGCGGGCGTCGGCCTCGTTGCGGGCGTGTTCGAGCAGCTCGTTGCGAACGCGGGTGCGAAACGCCTCGAGGTTCTCGTCGCCGAGGTCTTTGGCGAAGTCGTCGTCGACGGTCGGCAGTTCGCGCCGGTAGATCTCCTTGGCGGTCGCGCGCCATTCGACGGTCTTGCCGGCGAGTTCCTTCTGCGAGTAGTCGGCGCCATAGGTTTTCGCGAGGCGCTTTTCTTTGCCGATCTCCGCCCCCTTCAGGACTTCATACACGCCGTGCGCGAGCGCGCGCTCGGAAACTTCGACCAGGCGATCGTCGGGGCGCGTGCTGGACATCGGCTTGCCGTCCTCGAACGCCTCGACGATGGCGAGCGCGTAGTCGCCGTCGGCGATCACGGTGCGGTCTTCGACCTTCTTAAGCGTCGCCTGGCGCTCGCGAAAGCGCTCGATCGCTTCCTCGACCTGCGCGTCGGTGACTTCGACCTTCGACTCGGGCACCTTCAAGCCTTCGTAGTCCTTGATTTCAAGCTTGGGCCGCAGATCGAAGGTCGCGCTGAACTTAAGTGCGAGGTCTTTCTGCAGATCGGTCTGCTCGGTGACGATTTCGGGCGCGACGACGGGTTTCAGGTCGTGCTCGGTGAGCGCCTTCTCGGTGTATTCCTTGACCAGCTTCTGCACGACCTCGCCGCGGACCTGATCGCCGAAGAAGCGCTCGAGCAGGTTGCGCGGGGCGTGTCCGGGGCGGAAGCCCTTCAGCACGACGCCGCGTCGGAGTTCGTTGTAGGCCTTGTCCAGCTCGCGTTTGATTTCGTCGGGCTCGACTTCGATCGTGAGTTTGCGCCGCAGGGTGTTGGGTTCTTCGATGTTTACGTTCATGGTTGCTCAACCTTTACAGATAAACACAGCGCGGATGCGCGAATCAATCGCGCGGCGGAAGTCGAAGCCGATTAGAGGTGCGCGGATTTGGCGAGCTGACGTGAGATGTTATGCGCGCCCCGACTTC
>DASQHV010000300.1:0-1861 GCA_035631915.1 Candidatus Acidiferrales bacterium
GATTCGCAGCTGAAAGCCGTCGGCGTGAATCGACTTGAACTCCTCGACGCCGCGGCTCGGAATGTCGGACGTGTAGTTGAGGCGCGCGATGCGATGCTCCGCGCTGGCGGCGTACACCTCGAAGCTCGCGACGTCGCTTTCGCGTGCGACAATTCGCGCGGCCTCGCGCACGAACGCTCGCAGCTCGGCCGTCTTCAGCATCGACGCATCGCGCGTCACGCGCCCGCCAGCCGCGCGCGCGAGCGCAGCGTCGGTCCGCCGTTGGACATCCGCTTCACTTGCATCGGCTGTCCTTTGCCGCAGTTGGGAATGGCGATCAGCCGCAGATCGTTGCCGACCGCATCGACGCTGGTGAAGAAACTTTTCGAATCGGCCATGACACTGCCCGAGCGAAACAGGCGACCCACCCGGCCGTGCTCGATTTCGTAAACACGGCGCGCCGAGATGCGGAAGTTCTCGCGCGACTCGGCGATCGACGGCGTCTGATGCCCGCAGACGTAGTAGCCGCGCTCAACGTCCGCGATGATCTCTTCCGGCGCCATCTCGCCCGGCATGAAGAACGTGTTCGACATCCTGATCAGCGGCACGTGCCATCCTTCGCTGGCGCGCGCGGAACCGTTGGGCTCGGCGCCAAGCAGCGAGGCAGTCGCGCGCGAGTTCAGGAAGCCGGCGAACACGCCGCGATCGATATGCATCACGCGGCGCCCGCGCGTGCCCTCGTGGTCGTAGCGATACTGCCCGTAGCCGTCGAGCGTCGGGTCCGAACACGCGGAGAGAATCGGCGCGCCGACCTGCCGCCCGATTTGATTGTCGTGCAGCGAACGCAGGAACCAGCTGCGGCCGGCATATGCCGCTTCCATCTTGAGCGCGCGGTCGGCTTCGCACGGATGCCCGATCACTTCGTGCGCGATCAGCGCGTTGAAATGCGGATCGGTCACGACGACCACTTCGCCGTCCGGCGGCTTCAGCACCGGCGCCGCCGCAAGTTCGCGCGCCTCGGTGGCAAGGTCGACGCAAAACTTGCTGAGCGACGGATTCGGCATCAGCTCGCCGCGCCATCCTTCGCTGAGCGCCTCCAGCCCGCGCTGCTGCCCAATCGTGTCATATGTTTCCTGGTGCCCGTCGCCCGATTGCGCGACGACGTAACAATCGCCCTGCGAGAACGCGAACGCCTGCGAGACCATCGTGCCCGCCGTGTCGATAAAGATCTCGCGCCGCAATTCGGTCATCGCGGCAACGAACTGGAACGCGATCGAGTCGCCAAGCGCGGCAACTTGTTTCGACGCGTCGAGCGAGATCTTCTTGAGTTCGTCGGTGGAAAGCGCGCGCGGATCCTGGCGGAAGATCGCTTCTACGTCGTCGCGAATAGGAGCGCGCTCCGGAAACGATCCAACAAGCAGGCCGTGCGCGCCCGCGCCCAGCTTCTTGATCAACGCGGCCTTCTCGCGAGCGCTGAGCCGCGCGCGATTGCACGCGTCGTTCAGTCCGCGCATGAGTTCCGCGACCAGCTTCGACGGACGCGCCACCAGCGCGCCAATCTCCGCGCCGGTTTGTCCGTGACCGACGGCGTCATGCGGACCGGCGAAGTGAACCGACACCGCGTATGAGGCGCCCTCGCTCTCGGAGCCATCGCGCGGCTCGCCGTCCACCGCGGCTCCGCTGCGATTGAAAACCACCTCCACGCGCAGGTCCGCATACACGACGCCGCGATTGGCCCGTGCGAAGCGCGCGAGGATGCCCTCGCCCTCGCGCCGGATGTAGTCGATCGATTCGAACAGGTCGGCGCGCGCCATCAGCCGCGAGTCGCGCGCATCTAGATGATGCCCTCGGCTTTCAGGTCGTCGAGCTTGTCGCCGCCGAG
>DASQHV010000301.1:0-1651 GCA_035631915.1 Candidatus Acidiferrales bacterium
AAAATCTGATCGCCGCGCTCTGTCGGCGGCGGATTCCGCACTGTGAACAGCACCAGGTTGATCACAACGTAAACCGCGTATCCGTATGCGACGGTGAGCGCCATGAGGCGCATCCGCCAGATCGTGCTGGCATAGAACAAAAGAAAAAGCCCAAACAGCGGCGCGATGATCGCATCTTTGACTCCACTCAGCCGTGTGCCGAAGAAAACCAACCCCGTCGTCGGACCCTCGAGGTGAAACGGCTTGAGAATGTCCTCGATCGCCAGCAGTACCAACAGCACCGAAATCGCTGTCAGAACCGTACCGCGTTTGGACTCGTTCATGGCATCCTCCGATGCGCATTCACAAGCACGCTGGCGCGCCGCCGTCAATCAAGGTGCTCGCGACAGCGCAAGCAAAGCTTCATTCAATACGCGCTTAACATTAGTCTTCGTTGACCCGCGGGAGCCTTGCTTGCTACCGTCAAAATTGAGCGACGATCCGAAAATCAGCGCCAGAGGAATCAATGGCTGAGATCATCAAGGGCGCCGGAGCATCCAGCGGCGACGAAATTCTGCTCGGCGACACTGCCGTGCTGACCCGCCTCGACAAGGCGATTGGCTGGGCGCGCAAGTTCTCGATCTTTCCGTATCCGTTCGCGACTGCATGCTGCGCGATGGAGTACATGTCGCTCTCGATGACTCCGTACGACATCGACCGCTTCGGCGCGTTGCTGCCGCGCTTCACGCCGCGTCAGGCCGACCTGCTGATGGTGATCGGCACGGTGACAGTTCGCCAGGGACCAATCCTGCGCCGCGTTTACGATCAGATGGCTGAGCCGAAATGGGTGATGGCGTTCGGCGCGTGCGCCTCGACCGGCGGTTTCTACGACAACTACGCTACGCTGCCCGGAATCGATCGAATCGTTCCGGTCGATGTGTATGTTCCCGGATGCCCGCCGCGGCCCGAAGGCGTGCTGGACGCGCTGATGGCGTTGCAGCGGAAAATCCAGGGACAAAAGCAAAAACTGATGGGGCTCCCCGACAAAAATCAAGCGGCGTAGTCACGCGACGAGCGCACCTGGTTTCTCATGGAACGGATACTGACTCGCTGGCTGGATATCCCTGACCTTCGCAAGCTCGACGTGTACGTCGCCAACGGCGGGTACAAGGCGCTGCACAAGGCGCTGTTCGATCTGTCGCCCGAGGCAATAATCAACGAGGTCAAGAATTCGAATCTGCGCGGGCGCGGCGGCGCCGCATTTCCGGCGGTAGTGAAGTGGGGCTTCATCCCGAAGGAACCGAAGAACCCGGTCTACCTGTGCTGCAATGCCGACGAGAGCGAGCCGGGCACGTTCGCCAATCGCTACCAGCTTGCGAATGACCCGCACGACATCATCGAGGGTATCGCGATCACGTGCCGAGCCGTCGGCGCGCACACCGCGTACGTTTATCTGCGCGGCGAGTTCAACGTGCAGAAGCGGGTTCTCGACGGCGCAATCGCCGAGGCCTACGCGAACAACTACCTCGGCAAGAACATCATGGGTTCGGGCTTCGACCTCGAGGTGTACACGCATCGCGGCGCCGGTGCATACATCTGCGGCGAGGAATCCGGACTGCTCGAATCGCTCGAGGGCAAGCGCGGCTATCCGCGCAACCGTCCGCCGTTCCCG
>DASQHV010000302.1:0-7958 GCA_035631915.1 Candidatus Acidiferrales bacterium
AGGCGCTCGAACACCTCGCGCCGCACGAAGATGGCCTGGTCGCCGGTGGCGGTGCGGCTGATGCGCGAGCGCAAACTGATCATAGCGCCGATCGCGCGGTAGGGCAGGGCGCGAGAATCGAGCACGACGTCGAAGCGCCCACCGACAATCGCGCGATCGGCAAGCGCGGTGGCGATGTCGCCCGCGAACGTCGGCGGCACGATCGTGTCGGCGTGTACGAACGCGAGCACCGTGCCGCGCGCCGACGCGGCGCCAGCGTTCATCTGGCGCGCGCGACCCCGCGACGCGGAAATCACGCGGTCGCACAGCGGCGCGGCCTCGGCGACGCTCGCATCGATGCTGCCGCCGTCTACGACGACAATTTCCGCATCCGGCGCGCCGTCGCGAAGCGCGCGCAGCGTGCTCGCGATCGCGGCCGCCTCGTTGAGCATCGGTACGATTACGGAGAGTTCGTTCAATGGAACGAGCCAGGTGCGCGCGGATTCAATCGGTCGGAGGATTCACCAGCGGTGGCGCGCTCGGCAGTCCCGGGTCGCCCTTGATCACGACGTTGCGCCCGCGAATCTCGAGCCGCCCTTCCTGGTACAAGCGGATCGCGTGCGGGAAGATGCGATGCTCCTGCTGCAGGATGCGTGCGGCCAGGCGCGCCTCGTCGTCGCCCGGCAGCACCGGCACCGCGGCCTGCACGATTATCGGGCCGACGTCGATGCCGGCGGTAACGAAGAACACGCTGGCGCCCGCGATCTTCACGCCGTACTCGACCGCGTCGCGCGGCCCATGAATCCCCGGAAACGACGGCAGAAGGCTGTTGTGGATATTCATGATGCGGCCCGGATACGCGTCGAGCATCACCGCCGAGAACAGCCGCATGAAGCCGGCCAGCGCCACCAGCTCGACGCCGCGGGTCTTCAGCGCCGCCAGCACCGCGCGGTCGAAGTCCTCTCGGGTGGGGAATTTGCGATGCTCGATCACCGCGGTCTCGATACCGTGGCGGCGCGCGCGCTCGAGTCCCTGCGCGTCGGCGCGATTGGAGATTACGATGCGGATTTCGGCCTTCAGGTCACCGCGCAGGATCGAATCGATGATCGCCTGCAAATTGGAGCCGGCGCCCGAAATCAGAACGCCGAGCTTGCATGCCGAATTCTCAGCCATCGCTGGATACTCGTGTGAACTCTCTGCGCGTTCAGGTGAATGACACGCCGCCCTTGCCGCGCCTTACTTCGCCGACAACATAGGCCGCGTGATTGCGGCGGCGCAAATGATCGATTACGCGATCGGCCTCGCGCGGCGGCACGATCGCGACCATCCCGAGTCCGTTGTTGAACGTGCGGTCCATTTCGAGGCGGCTGATTTTGCCGGCGCGCTGGATGACGTCGAAAATCGGCGGCGTCGGCCAGCTGCCGCGCTCGAACACGGCGCGGGCGTTCGCGGGCATCACGCGCGGCACATTTTCGAGCACGCCGCCGCCGGTGATATTCGCGAGCCCGCCGATCTTGAACTTGTCGAACATTTCGACCACCGCGCGCGCGTAAATCGTCGTCGGGCGGAGCAGTTCCTCGCCGAGCGTCCACTCCAGGTCGGGGATTTTCGCGTCCAGCCGGAGTCGCGCGCGCTCGAGCAGGACCTTGCGGACCAGCGAGAAGCCGTTGGAGTGCAATCCGCTCGACGCGATGCCGACCAGCACGTCGCCGGGGCGCACTCGCGACGGTTCGGGAATCCGCGCGCGATCGACTATTCCGACCGCGAAGCCGGCCAGGTCGTACTCGCCGGGTTTGTAAAGTCCCGCGAGCTGCGCGGTCTCGCCGCCGACCAGGCTCATCCCCGCTTCGACGCATCCGCGCGCGACGCCAGCCACGATTTCGAGCGCGACTCTTTTGCGGAGCTTGCCCGCGCCGATGTAATCGAGAAAAAACAGCGGACGCGCCGCGTGGCAGATGATGTCGTTGACGCACATCGCGACGCAGTCGATGCCGATAGTGTCGTGGCGGCCGGTCTTGAACGCGATCATCAGCTTGGTGCCGACGCTGTCGGTGCCCGCGACCAGCACCGGCGAGCGCATCTTGCGCGCCGCGTCGAGCCCGACCAGCGCGCCGAATCCGCCGACCCCAGCCAGCACGTCGGCAGTGGAAGTGGATTTTGCGATCGAGCCGAAGAGCGGAATCAGCCGCTGCTTGAGCGCGATATCGACGCCGGCGCGCTTGTAGGTCATCGCGCGCGCCATCAGTTCGCGCTCCTGCGTGCAACAATCGATGCTCTGAACGCGCTGGTGCCGTTCGGGTATTCCACGCGGCCTTCGCGATACTCTTCGATTTCGAGGTCGCCGGCCAACGCGCGCAACTCGCCGTGAGCGAGCAGAAAGCGCGGATCGCGCGGATGGCCAATCGCGGCCTGGTCAATCAGGAACGTGTCGGCGATCAAGATGCCCCCGGGTTTGAGCGCGCGCCGAAAGCCGGGAAACAGCACGCGGTCGAGAAAATTCACGTTGACAATCGCGTCGAAGGATTCTTCCTTGAGCCGAAAATTATCCAAGTTTGCAACCACGGGCCATAGCGTCAGCCGCTCCGCGCGCGCAGCCGCGGCAAGCTGGCGCATCGCTTCGATCGAAAAGTCCACCGCGACGACGCGAACGCCCGTCCGCGCGAGCGCAAGTGAATGACGCCCGCGTCCTGCCGCGACGTCCAGCGCGACGCCGGCGCGTGCAATCCGCGGAAGCATCGCGGCTACGAATGGTTCCGGCGCGAGCGGGGAGTTGCTGCGATGCCGCGCGTCCCATTTCTCGCGCTCGGCATCGCTCATAGAACGCGCGCCAGCGTGAAGACGTCCACCAGCTTGGCGCCCGCCACCAGCAGCACCCGCGCGCACTCGTCGACGGTCGCGCCGGTGGTCATCACGTCGTCGACCAGCAGCACGCTGCGTCCCTTGATGCGCTCCGGATGCTTGACGCTGAACGCGCGGCGCACATTTCTCACGCGGTCGTCGTGATGCCGCGCGGTTTGGGGCGCAGTCGAGCGCTGGCGAGTCATCGCGGTGGCATCGAGGCGCAAGTCGAGGCGCCGCGCGACTTCGGCGGCCAGCAGCGCGGCCTGGTTGAAGCCGCGCCACCATAGCCGCTGCCAGTGCAGCGGCACCGGGATCACGACGTCGTAGTCGGCGGACGTAAGCGGCAGCGCGTCGCCCAGGTATTCCGCGAGCGCGCGGCCCGCCGCTTGGTCGAGTCCGTATTTGTGACGCCGGATCAGCGCCGGCAGCGTGCCCGGTTCGTCCTCGGCGGTGGTGCGATAGCGCGCGACGGTGCGCGCAATCCGGTAGTGCGGCGGATGCGCGACGCATCGCGCACACAGCTCGGCGCCACTCTCGACCGATTCGAGCGGGCCGCCGCACACGGTGCAGCACACGTTAGGCATCCGCTCGACGCCGGCGAGGCATCGCGCGCATACGCGGCGGCTCTCATGCATCGCCAACTGCGCGCGACACGCCATGCATCGCGGCGGATACAGGAAATTCAGCACCTGAACGAACGCGGCCACATATGATTGATCACGCGTGCGACCTGCAAACTCAAGCGGGCGCACGTCACCAGAATTACCGATGGTTGGCGGTCGCACGGGAATTAACGCGATTGTGGTATAGAGGAGGGCCATGGGCGGACCGCTTCAGGGAATCAGAATTATCGACTGGACGATTTGGCAGCAGGGCCCGGTCGCGACGCAGATGTTGGCCGACCTCGGCGCTGAGGTGATCAAGATCGAGGAGCGCGAGCGCGGCGACCCGGGGCGCGGGATTGTCGCGATAGCCGGAAGCGCCACCGGCAAGGGCGGGCGCAACTACTACTTCGAGGCCAACAACAAGCACAAGCAGAGCATCACGCTGGACCTGAAGCGGCCCGAGGCGCGCGAAATTGTTTATCGGCTCGCCGCGAAGAGCGACGTGTTCGTGCAGAATTTTCGAAAGGGCGTCGCGAGGCGGCTCGGACTCGGTTACGCCGATTTGCGCGCGCACAACGATCGAATCATCTACGCCAGCGCGTCGGGCTACGGTCCCGACGGTCCCGACAGCGCGGAGCCGTCGTTCGACTACCTGGGGCAGGCGCGCTCCGGAATCATGAACGCGCTGGGCACGGGCACCGCGACGCCGACGTACATTTTCGGCGGTATCGCCGATCAGATGGGCGCGATCATGCTCGCGTACGGAGTGCTGGCGGCGTTGTTCGCGCGCGAGCGCACCGGCGTAGGGCAGGAAGTCGACGCATCGCATCTCGGCTCGATGATGGCGCTGCAAGGGCTCAACATCGCGGCGCGCACGATCATGGGCAAGGAATTCCCGCGCAACACGCGCGCCAACGCGTTCAATCCGCTGTGGAATCACTATCGATGCGCCGATGACAAGTGGATTTCGCTGGCGATGCTTCAGCCGGATCGCTACTGGAATGACTTTTGCGCAACGATCGGCAAGCCCGAGCTGCTTGGCGACGCGCGCTTTGCCGACGTCAAGACGCGCGGCAAAAACGCCGCGGCGTTGATCGAAATCCTGGACGCGGCGTTCGCCGCGCGCCCGCGCGACGAGTGGATGCGCGTGCTGAAAGCCGGCGGCGACTTTATCTACACCGTCGTCAATTCGGTGTCCGACCTGCCCGACGATCCGCAGGTCAAGGCGAACAACTACGTCGTAGACTACGAGCATCCCGCGCTCGGCAGCATGACGCTGCTCGGGATGCCGGTGAAGTTGAGCGCGACGCCCGGGGAGCCGCGGGGGCACGCGCCGGAGCTGGGTGAGCATACGGAGATGCTGCTGACGGAGCTGCTCGGCTACTCGTGGGACGATGTCGCGCGGCTGCGCGATGCGAATGTGATTTGAGCGCGCGCGAGCGGCGCGCCGGACAGATTCAGCGACGGGGGTAAAATCGATGGCACTTATGGGGACGCTCGAGGATCGCGAGGAAGTTCGCGCGCTGCACGCGCGCTACTGCCTGACTATCGACACTGCGCGCTACGAGGAGTGGGTGGATTGCTTCACTGACGACGGCGTCTTCGAGAGTCCGCGCTTCGGGCGCCACGCCGGTCGCGAAGGGCTGCGCAAGTTCGCCGCTCTGTACCGGGAATCGCTCGGCGGTGCGCGCGTGATGCACGTGGTCGCGAATCCCGCCTTCGACCTCGACGCCAACAGCGGCACCGGCACCGCGTCGCTGCTCTACTACCACTGCAAAGAAGGACGCATTCAGCAAACAACGGTCGCCTACTATACCGACACGATGAGGAAGACGCCCGCGGGATGGCGCTTCGCCAGCCGCCAGGTAACCATCCTGGGCTCTCACTGAGCTCTCGCCCGAGAAGATTGCGGCGCCGGTTCGCATGACGATCCGGCGCCGCGTCGTATTGTCGAAGATTCCGCTTCAGAAGTTCGCGTACCAGGGCACCTCGTGTGGATTCTGTACCTCCCAATCGACCTGGAAGTATTGCAGCAGCGTGCCGTCCGCATGATGCATCGCGAGCTTGGCGTTCTCGAGGTCCACTTCGGCCTGCACCTCGTTGCCCTCGGCGCTGACCGCCTCTTCCTGGAATTGCAGCAGGTCGTGCGTCGTCGCCATCCCGACCCGGAATCGCACCTGCTCGTCATGTAGCGATTGCCGAGCGAAGTAGGTTGCCTGCGCCGTCGCCTGCGCGCGCTTCTGATCGGCGTACAGGTTCGCCAGCGAGCTTTGCACGTCGATCACCGCCTGCGACAGCGCCGCGCGATAGAGCACCCGTTGCTGCTCGTATTGCACGCGGGCCTGCGCGAGCGCCGCGCGCGCCACCGCGTTGTCCAGTGGCAACTGGAAAGTCAGCACTGCGGCGTAGTTGTAGAAGCCGAAGCCCCACAGGCGGTTCAGCGCGTCGCCGTAGATTCCGCCGAACGGCAGCTTGTTGCCGTTTCCCGCCGTAGGAGAGCCAGGTGTCGTGCAATTGCCGGTCGTGATCGGGGTAAAACTTCCCTGGCAAGGCGTCGTTCCCGCAACTGACGTCACGCCGATTTGAGCGCCCAGGTTCAACTGGGGCAGCACCTGGTTCTCCGAAAACTTGACCTGCAGCAGCGCGTCGCGAATCGCCTCACGCATCGAGCCGAGCGACGGCCGGAACTGCACCGCAAGCTCGAGCGCGGTCTCCTCGTCGACGACAATTTGCTCCTGCGGGTTGGGCCGGGTGATCGGCTGGAGTTCCGCGGGCAGGAAGGTGCCGTACGGATTCAGCATCACGTCCT
Source organism: Candidatus Acidiferrales bacterium (assembly GCA_035631915.1). Classification (GTDB taxonomy): domain Bacteria; phylum Desulfobacterota; class Binatia; order Binatales; family Binataceae; genus Binatus. Next base: position 6,235 of record DASQHV010000302.1, read on the forward strand.
GGCGCAGTTGGGTGCGCGAGTTCTTCAGGTTTGCCTCCGCCGTATAGACGTTGGCCTCGGCCGTGGCGGCGGCTGACTGCGCTTCCTGCAGATCGATCGGCGCCAGCGTGCCGACCTTGACGCTGATCGAGTTCTGCCGCACCAGGTCCAGGTTGAAGCGCAGCGCGGCGCGCGCGACGTCCAGGTTTTCTTCCGAGAGCACCACGTTCCAGTATTCGCCGCCGATTTTTTGCACGAAGTCCTGCAGCGACTGCCCGTAATTCCACTGCGCCTGCTTCTGTCCCGACTCCGCTATCCGCACGTTGATGGTCGCGAACTTCCAGCCGAAGTTTTGCAGCAGCGGCTGCGACAGCGACATCGCGATCGTCGGCGAGTACGACGGATTGACCCCCGAGAAGCGCGAGTTGTTCAGCGCGCGATCGTTGTTGAAGGTCGCGCCGAACGTGCCGTTGGTAATCGACGAGACCTTGTTGATGCCGAAATTCCAGTCGTAGAATTTCTGTGTAAACGCATCGCCGCCGCCGGTCTGCAGGGCCGACGTGGTGGGCGAGGTGCTCTTGATGATGTCGCCCTGCGCGGTGAGGTTCGGGTCGAAGGTGCCGTTGGCCTGCCGAATCGTCTCGGTCGACGCGACCGGATCCAGCGAGATCGCCTTGAGCGCGGGATTGTTCTGCAGCGCGATGTAGATCGCTTCCTTGAGCGTCAGCCCCCGCGCGTTGGGATCCTCGGAACGCATGTAGCGCTCGCTGATCAGATTTTCCGGCGCGATTTCCTTGGTCAGCGACCACTGATGCGCGAAGATGCGCGGCTGATTCAGGATATCGTCGTGATGCTCAAACTGGTTGGCCGCGCTGGCCGGGACGTTGACCTGCGGCGGCGTCTGCGGCGACACCGGCACCGACCGCATCTGGATCGGTCCGCTCGTCGTGGGTGGTGGCAGCGGGTTTGCTTTCGTACCGGTGACCTTGAGTGAGTCCTGGGCAATTGCCTGAAAGGCTCCCTGCCCGAGCAGGGGCATGACCAGCATCGCAAGAAAAAAATACTTCTTCCTTGACATCACTAAGGAACCTCCTTGTTCCTCCGCACGCATGAAGGCAAACCACTCCGGTGCGCGGAAAAACTGCATCGCACCTGGCAGTTGGAATGGAATCTGCCGGCGCCGCGTCGGAAGCAGGGCACGTGCGCGGCGCGAAATCGCTCGCGATTATAGCCAAGGCCGTTGCCCATGTCTCGCCAATCGGGGCGTTGGCGCTCGGCGAGTTCAGAGCCAGCTCGCGATTGATGGCACAGGTTAGCGCGCAGCCGGGTCCCGCTCCACTGACTCCACCGGCGGCTCCCGGTCAGCGTCTCGCGCGCGAAGATCGCGGCGCAGTGCTCGCGATGCGCCTGCAACTGACTGCGGCTAGCTGATCGATTTTACCAGATCCGGCGCGAGCGGGGCCGTCACCTTGAGATGGCCGACCGCAGGCGAGTCGAAGGCGACGTCGCATAGATGGAGCCAGAAGCGGCCGTGCGCGAGCGCGTCGTTTGCTGGCCCGCCGTAGAGAGTGTCGCCGACAATTGGATGACCGGCGTTGGCCAAGTGCACTCGAATCTGATGGCGGCTGCCGGTCTTGGGCGTGACGGACACCAGCGTGAACTCGCCGACGCGTCGAAGCGGCTCGACGATCGTCATCGCGGCGCGTCCGGCGCGCTTGGGATTCGCGCTCGCGGCGTCGCCGACG
>DASQHV010000303.1:0-16072 GCA_035631915.1 Candidatus Acidiferrales bacterium
GCGCACGCCCAACGACCATGTTGCATTCGGCGAAGGCATCCACTTCTGCCTTGGTGCACCGCTGGCACGACTCGAAGCGCGCGTCGCACTCGAGACAATCGTGGAGCGATTTACGAGCGTAGCGCTCGACGATCCGACTCAGCCGCTGTCGTACCGCGGATCCTTCGTGACGCGCGGGCTGCGCGAGTTACGCTTGGTCGTGGGTTGAGTGGCGCAGCTCCCAGCGTCCTCGCGGGCCGGCTCCTGACCCCAACAGCTCGGGTTGCTCTGACCGTCAATTTCGCGTTTTCATCTTAGAAGGATGAGTTCATTGAATGGAATCAGAGGGGCGGCGAAGCGTGCTCTGTCTTCGATTGGGTTTCTAGGGGCGGCGCGACGCCTACGTTATCACTATCCTGCTAAGAACCTGCTGCGCACCCTTTCTTCGCGCGGATTCTCGCTACAGCATCAATTCGTTGTATCCGCCAATGTCCTTGGGCTATGCAACAGAATCAAGTGTCTCGCTTCCAGCATGCGTATAGCGGACAAGCTCTCAAGAACCGTCGCACTAAGTTGGCCCCCGAATAGCGACTGTTGCTGCCTATTTTCCGATTTATTTGAGAACAGAATCCCTGAGCTTCTCGACTCTGAATTGAATGCAATTCTGAGTGTGCCACATATGTTCGAAAGCGACCAATGGTACGTTGTTGATACATGGATGTTATTGATGCTTCCCAATGATTTGCCCGAACACTTCAGCAGGGCATGGAAGTCGACTACCGGTAAGACCATCGATCACGAATACGACAGGATCCCTTGTGCTATCCGCAATGATTACCTGAGGTATTTCGCCACCCTTGCACCTATCGAATTCATAAAGAAAGAAGTAGAAGAATTTGCGAGGAGATTCGACAACAACACCATATCCGTGAGTATCAGATCGTGGCCAGAGTCCAAGAGTAGATCCGAAAAGCTATTTAGCCTCGAAAGTGTGTATCGAGTATTGGACAGAGAAGAGGGGTCTTCCTTTTTTGTCGGCTGTGATTCCGAAGAGGTGTTGACCCACATTGCTAGGAGATACGGGCAGCGTGTTATTTTTTATCCCCATAGCGTCAAAGTAGGCGATAGGCGATCAAAACGCGGAATGCAGGAAGCTCTTATCGACCTACTATTGTTGTCTAAAAATAGGCGCCTGAAGGCGAGTGCGTACAGCTCCTTTTCAGAGGTGGCCTGGTGGTTCGGAGGATGCAAGGCCAGCGTCGAATGCATTGACGGCGCATTGACTGGACAAGGAGCTTTCGAAGCTTACCTGGACGGCGTAGGCAGATTGATTCCAAGTGATTTGGTAGAGAGGACGGCGGCCAGAGAAGCTTCGCTTCAAACGGGCCAAAGCTGACCTGCAGGTATTCGAGACAATCGTTGAGCGCTTTACGAGGGTAGGTCTCGCCGATCCAACGCAACCGCTGTCGTACCGCGGATCCTTCGTCACGCGCGGGCTGCGCGAGTTACGTTTGGTCGTGGGTTGATGTCATTTCTGTCGCCCTTGGAGCGGCAAATTTTCGCAAGGTTAAACAGTATAGAACATCTTTGCGATTGCGGTCTGGTGGCGCGCGATACTCGCGCCGTCGAGGCCGACAGCCGGCGGCGCGAGTGTCATCGAGTCAGCGCTTTCCCACAGCTTTTCGACCCGCGCGCGAACCTCGTCCGGGGTGCCGGCGACCGCGAACGTCGCGACCATCTCGTCGGGAATCGCGGCGACCATCGCAGCCTGATCGCCCTTCTGTGCGGCGGCGCAGGCAGCTCGTGCCTCTGCGCCAAAGCCGTGCGCGGCAAAGTATTTTTCGTATTGCGCCATCGACGCATAGAATGCGACCGTCGCACGCGCGTCGTTGATCGCCCGCTTGCGATCCTGGTCGATCGTCACGAACGCCCACACGTTGAGATCAAACTCTGAACGCTTGCGCCCTGCTTGCTTGAGCGAAGCTTCGAGATTCTCGTGAACCTCGTTCTCGATCCATCGAGCCGACCATATTGGATGGCCCGGAAGGCCATCGGCGATTTCACCAGCCAAACGTACTGCGCTCTCGAAGACCGCGGGCAGGTAGATTGGAATCCGATTTCGTACTGGCGGCGCCATTGTGCTGAAGCCCTTCAGATCGAGCTTGTGATATTCGCCGGCAATCCTTCCGAGTTTGCCTCCGTGCGCACCCGCAATGATCTCGCGTACGATCCGGACCACCTCACGCAGATGCGCGATGGGTTTGCCATACGCGACGCCATGCCAGCTCTCGTTCCACCATCGAATACTCGTTCCAAGCCCGAGCACCATTCGCCCGCCACTCATCGTGTCGACATCGATCGCACTGAGCGCGGTTTCGAGCGGGCTTCTGGTAAACGCGAGCGCAACACCGCTCCCGAGTTTGACGCGCTTGGTGACCATCGCAGCCGCAGCGAGCGGCAGAAACGGTGGCCCGTAAAGTTGCACGGCCCAGATCCCTTCCAGTCCCGCGGCTTCGCACCCATGCGCAACCTGAGTCATCGTCGCCGCGTCGGACGGAAACAGCAGTCCCCAATAGCGCCGCCTTCCTGTCATATCGATCTCCTTCGAGTGAAGCCGAGTGAGGCGACCGGAGTTTGGCTCAGCGCGACGGGCCCGAAGTATCTCATCTCGCCGCGCCCCGGATTTCTCGGAAGCAGGCGCGCACCTCGCGCACGTACGTTTCGGGCTGTTCGAAGGCGGCGAAATGCCCACCCTTTTCGAGTTCGTTGAAATAAACCAGCTGCGTGAATCTCTTCTCCGCCCAACGCCGCGAGGTGCGAAAGATCTCCTTCGGGAAGATGGAGCATCCTGTCGGCACCGTCACTTGCTCGGTTGGAATCGCGCGGAAGCTTTCCCAATAGAGACGGGCGGACGATGCGGCGGTGCCGGGCAACCAGTACAACATCACGTTGTCGAGCAGTTCGTCGCGAGTGAGAACATTCTCCGGATGGCCGTTGCAATCGGTCCACGACCAAAACTTTTCCAGGATCCAGGCCATCTGACCCGCGGGCGAATCCGACAAGCCATAGCTGAGCGTCTGCGGCCGCGTGCTCTGCTGTTTTGAATAGCCCGAGTCCCAATCGTTGTAGTACTGGATGCCGGCGATTGCGGACTTCTCCTTCTCGGTGAGGTCCTTGGTGGTGGCGGGATCGGGCGGCGCGATCGGCATGTTCAGGTGGATCCCAAGGCAATTCGCCGGATCCTGGATGCCGATGCAGGTGGTGACCAACGCGCCCCAGTCTCCGCCCTGAGCAGCATATCGCTTGTAGCCGAGCCGCGGCATCAACTCTGACCACGCGCGCGCGATGCGCTGCACGTTCCATCCACTGCGCGCAGGCTTGTCTGAGAAGCCATACCCCGGAAGCGACGGACAGACTACGTGAAACGCGTCGGCGGGGTCGCCGCCATGGGCGGCAGGGTTGGTGAGTGGCTCGATGACCTTGTGAAACTCGACGATCGAACCTGGCCATCCGTGAGTGATCACGAGCGGCGTCGCGTCGGCCTTGGGCGATCGGACGTGGATGAAGTGTATGTCCAGGCCGTCGATCCTGGTTTTGAATTGCGGGAAACGGTTCAGAAGCGCCTCGCGTGCGCGCCAGTCGTATTTCTCCAACCAGTAGGCTGCGACTTCTTGCGCGTATGAGAGCGGCAGTCCCTGAGACCAGTCCTCGACGCATTCGCGTTCGGGCCAGCGCGTTGCACGCAGCCGACGCTTGAGGTCCTCGAGTTGCTCATCGGTGGCGGCGATTCGAAATGGCGCGATCTGGTCGCTCATCAGACACCTCTGCCGCGGTGATTTCGCTCAATCATTGGCACACAAAAGGACTTGCCGTCCATTTACCAGGCGGTCATTTCTCACCCAGAGCCCACGTCTTGATTAGATGATGCGCGATTGCGATCGGCGGCGGCACTCTCAGACCATCCACCTGTCGTCCATCGAGCAGCTGGCGCGCGACCCCGCGCTCGATCCAGCGCACTTCGGCAAGCTCGTTCTCGTCCGCTTTCGCGTCGCGGTTTTCGGCCTTCGCGAAACATCCGATCATCAGCGAGGAGGGGAACGGCCACGGCTGCGTCGCGTAATAGTTTACCTCGCCCACTTTCACCGACGCTTCCTCCATCAATTCGCGCCGCACGGCTTCCTCGATCGTTTCGCCAGGCTCGACAAAGCCTGCCAACGCGGAAAACATTCCGGGCGGAAACTGTTTGCCGCGCCCCACCAGACACGCCTCCCCGTGGGTGGCAAGCATGATCACCACCGGATCGACGCGCGGAAAGTGCTCAGCGTTGCATTTGCCACAGAGCCTCCGGTAACCCGCGTCCATCATCTTGGTCGGCGCGCCGCAGCGCGGGCAGAAGCCGTGCCTCTGATGCCAATCGATCATTGCCTTCGCCTGCCCGATGATTGCGGCGTCCTTGATTGAGACGATTGATGCCGCCATGCGTGCGTCACGGAAGTAGCCGAGTCCGGCGAGCGGTCCCACGTTCGCCGGGTCTGTGGCTTCCGAGATGTCCAGAGCAAATACCGCCGTGTCTCCATCGAGACCGAGAAAGATGCACGACGCTCCGGCGCCAGCGAGCGGATCTGCAATTCCCGGCCGCAACAAGCCAAGCGCGATCGGCGGGCCCGACTTTTCTGGTCCAAGAAGAAATGGTTCCAGGCGCCACATTGGGAGCAAGAGAGAAGACGGATCGCGCCGTTTGGATTCGATCCAGTCTATATCGGTGCGCTTTTCGCTAGCGCGATTAAGAGGATTACCGGCGAAGGGAATCATTTGGCCTCTACTTCTCTGTCTTTGGCGAGAGAGACTCGTTACAGCTTCGCGGCGCGCTCAACGATCGATCCCAGTGCTCGCACGACCTTGACGCCGTCTTCCGACACCGCCGATGCGGCGACGACCAGCCGGCTCACGCCCGCCTCTTCGTATTGCCTCATCTGATCGACGGTCGGTCCGTCACCGCCCATCAGCAGCACCGAGAACTCGAGCTTGTTGGGATCGCGGCCGAATTCCTTGGCCATCTTCTTTATTTGCGGAATGCACTCACGCGCCTTCTCGACGCTAAGGCCGCCCGGACACCATCCGTCGGCATAGCGTGCGACCCTTTTGAGCGCGTACTTGGGATCATGCGCGCCGAGCAATATCGGCGGACCCGGCCTCTGCACCGGCTTGGGACCGAGCTTCACCGATGGGAACTTCACTATCTCGCCCGCGTAGCTGACGTCGTCGCCGCTCCATAGCGCGCGCAAGGCCTCGACCGATTCGCGCAGGTGCTGCCAGCGCCGTTTGAAATCGACGCCCATGACTTGCGCTTCCTCGCGGAACCATCCGGCGCCGACGCCCAGGATGAGCCGTCCCTTCGAGTAGAGATCGATCGATGCCGTCACCTTGGCCGTCTCGATCACATTGCGCTGCGGCAGCAGGCAGATCGCAGTGCCGATTTTGATCCGCGAGGTCGAAGCGGCCGCGATCGCAAGCGCGACGAAAGGATCGATCAGGCGGGCATAGAACTCGGGAACTTTTCCGTCGCGCGATCGCGGATAGTGTGTCGTGTAACTGCTCGGCACCACCATGTGCTCTGCGACGAAGAACGACTCGAAGCCAAGGTTCTCGACCTCGCGCGCGATTGCACCCGGATTTCCTGACTGTTCGGTGAGAAATACCAACGCTCCAATTTTCATGGATCTCTTCCCCGCTTGTGGCGTTCAAGTGGGTGCCACCTTAGCACTGAATCGGGTCTGACTGGTCGCGCCGTAAACTTCGCGCAGCCTGTGCTTGGTCAAAACCTGAAACCCGAAATATTTGATGATGAAGCCCACCGAGGATTGGTATCGCCGCGATGCGGCCGAACTTCTGGGTCCGTCTTTTTGAATGTGCATTTCAGATACATGTTTGCGGCAATCGCTGTCTCCATCGGAGCCAACTCCCTTCGCCTTGATTCGGCGCGAGTGAATTTTCAGCCTGCTGCGCGCCGCCGTGGAGTCGCCAATCGCTCGGTACGGCTTATGCAGAAAGGGTCTGCGGGGTCTTTCGCAATCACTTGGGAGCATGGCCGCTATGCAGCGCGCAAACCGAGCAACAGAGTCAGGATCGTATCTGCATGTTTTCGCTGTGCTGCTGTTGGCAGCCTTTTGCGTGAGCGCATGCCAACCCAAGGAGGCGGCGGCGCCCGCTCCGGCTGCAGGGCCACCGGCGTTGTCGTGGACTCATTTCGATCCGCCGACGCAGCCGCCGGTCACTCCTGAACTGATTGCTCAGGGCCAGCGCATATATAGCGAAAACTGTGCTTCATGCCACGGACCCAAAGGCGAGGGCAACGGCATGTGCTCCGCATTCCTGAGTCCGCGGCCGCGAAACTTCGTCGCAGGCGTGATGCGCTTCAAGACGACGCCCGGCGCCGAATTGCCGACCGATGCGGACCTGTTTCGCACGGTATCGCTTGGGCTGCGCGGCACGCCGATGCCGCCGTGGAAGTTCCTGCTCTCGGAAAACGACCGCTGGGCCGCGATCGCATACGTGAAGACGCTGGCGCCAGCGCTGGCGCAGAAACCCGGTACGCCAGTCGACCTCGGCGCCGAGCCGAGTGCGATTTCTCCCCAGCACGTCGCCAGCGGTAAGCAACTCTACCTGGATGCCGGGTGTCCGACCTGCCACGGCGACGAAGGCTACGGCGACGGGCAATCGGCGGACACGCTGCTCGACTACGCGCAACTGCCGATTCGCCCGCGCAACTTCCACAAGGGATTCGAGTTCAAGCGCGGACACACGCTGCGCGACATCGCGCTCACCATCGCGACCGGCAACAACGGTACGCCGATGCCGTCGTTCCGCGAGACGCTCGAGCCGGGCCAGATCTGGGATGTCGCGGAGTTCGTGTACGGACTGGACAACCCGCGACTCGCGCCCGGCAGCGGATCGCAGTCGGCTGCGACGCACGGCGAGGAACTGGGCCGTCCCGACGTCGTGATCAAGCTCAGGGAACGCGCGTGGGTTTACAGCCCGGGCACCATCACGGTGCGCCAAGGCCAAATCGTGAGGGTGGATTTTCAGCCGACCGACAACGGACTCGGCGTCGGACACGGTTTTGCGGTTGACGGCTACGACAAGGACGTCTTCTTGAACGGCGTGCTGGTCGGGCGGCCGAAGTCGGTAACGTTCGTTGCCAACAAGGCGGGCACGTTCACCTTCTACTGCGCGACCCAATGCAGCACCGGCTCGCTGCATCCCAACATGAAAGGCACGTTGATCGTTCTGGCCGCTGACGGGAACGGAAAATGACGAGGAGCACAATGAAGCACTCCCGATTCTCATCCCCTATCGCGATACTCGCGCTGGCCGCGATGGCGTTGACCCTCGCCGCGTGCCGCGCCTCTGATCAGCAGGCCGGGAGCAACGCCAGCCTGGCGGCGCGGGTGTATGTGCCGGTCGGCAAATGGGACAAGTACTACGCGTTTCTGTCGGGCGGCCAGGCCGGCACCGTGCTGGTTTACGGAATCCCGTCGGGGCGCCTGATTCGATCGATTCCGGTCTTTGAGCCGCGCGCGCAGTACGGCTACGGAATGCCCGGCACGCGCTCGTACGAGATGCTGAAGGCGAGCGGGCCGCTGTGGGGCGACTCGCATCACCCGGCGCCGTCGCAAACCAACGGCGACTACGACGGCCGCTGGCTCTTCATCAACGACAAGGCCAACACCCGCGTCGCACGAATCGATCTCACGCACTTCGAGACCGCCGCGATCGCGCGGATCCCCAACTTCCAGGCCGCGCACGGCACCTCGGTGGTCCCGCCCGACACCAAGTACGTAATCGTCAACGGCGAATTCCTGGCCGAGCCTGACCAGAGCAAGGGCGTCAACGTATCCGCGTACGTGGCCGGAATGGCGTTCCTGGATCCGATCACCCTGGAGACGCGCTTCGAGGTCCTGGTTCCCGGCAATTGCGACATCAACGACGCCAGCAAGGACGGCCGCTGGGCATTTGCGACCAACTACGACACCGAAAAAGGCGTCAGCGTCGAGGACATGATCCGCAACGATGAGGATGCGATCTCCGCGATCGACATCCCGGCCGCCGAGGAAGCGATTCGCAACGGCGAGTTCGTCGCGATGGGCGGGACCAAGGTGATCGACCCGGCCAAGACCAAGAAGAAGGTCCTGTATCTGATCCCGGTGCCGAAAAATCCGCACGGATGCGACGTCAGCCCCGACGGTAAGTACGTGATGGCGTCGGGCAAGCTCTCGCCGACGGTCACCGTGATCGACATCAGCAAGATCGACAAGGTCAAGAACCCGCGCGACGCAATCGCCGCACAGCCTGAAGTCGGCATGGGGCCGCTGCACACCACCTTCGACGGGCGCGGCAATGCCTACACGTCGCTGTTCGTCGACTCGCAAATCGTCAAATGGAACATCGCCAAGGCGGTCGCCGGCGATCCCGACTACGTCGTCGATCGCATGGACGTTCACTACAATCCCGGTCACACCTACGCCGCGCTCGGACGCACCCGTCATCCCGCGGGCGACTACCTGCTGGCGCTCAACAAGCTCTCGAAAGATATGTTCGCGCCGGTCGGTCCGAGCATGCCCGAGAGCCAGGAGCTGATCGACATCTCGGGCGACAAGATGAAGATGCTGCTCGACTTCCCGGCCGAGCCCGAACCGCACGACGCCGCGTTCATCCGCGTCTCGGAGCTGGCGCCCAAGGTGGTCCAGGTCGACCAGCCCGCGCCCAACGCCGTCAACGAAGGGCAAAGCCGTATCGTTCGGGTCGGACCGCATGAGTCCCACGTGTACATGACGGTGATCCGTTCCAAGTTCGGCCTCGATTCGTTCACCGTGCATCAGGGTGACAAGGTCACCGTGACGCTGAGCAACATCGAGACGATGAAGGACATGACCCACGGCTTCGCGGTGGAGAACTACGGGATCAACGTCGCGCTCGATCCAGGGCAGACCCGTGAGGTCACCTTCGTCGCCGACAAGCCCGGCACCCACTGGTACTACTGCACCTGGTTCTGCTCGGCGCTCCATCTCGAGATGCGCGGCAGAATGGAGGTCGAGGCCGCCGGTCAGCAGGAGGCGCATCGGTGAACGCCGACGCGCGCATCTCGAACGCGCTCGCGGTCCGGCTGATGCTCGGCGCCGCGGCCGCGCTACTCGCGGCGAGCCTTTTCTTGCCGCTGTGGTTCACCGAGCTGGAATCGCCGCAATACCACGGTGAGGACGCGATCGTCGTGTCGGTGTACGCGGGCCGCGTGACGGGCAACCTGCGCGAGGTTCAGACGCTAAATCAATACGTCGGAGTTCGCCTGCCGCTCGACGCGCCCGAGCTGCGCGCGCTGCCGTACGCACTCGGCGCGTTCCTCGCGCTCACCGTCGCGGCAATTCTGATGCCCGCGGCGATTCAGAAAAAGGCGCTGGTCGCGAATTTCGCGGTCATGGCAGCGGCAGGCTTCGCGGGAGCGGCGCTGCTGCAGTATCGACTCTACCAGCTTGGTCACGAGCGCACTCGTTCGATCCTGCGCGGGTTCCCGAATTTCACTCCGCCGATCGTCGGTTCGATGCATCTGGCGAACTTTCACGTCGAAACCGGATTGAGGGCCGGCGGATGGGCGTTTGCGCTCGCGATCGTGCTGACCGGAACCGCGGCCTGGCTCGTGCGGCGCCGCACTGTGCGGATGACCTCCGCCGCCCTGGCGTGCGCGACGTAGTACCCAAGGTGCTCCGATGACTCCTGCGAACAGCACCGCCATGAACGCGATCCCACTCGGCCGTGCACCGGAAGCTCCCACGACCGGCGGTCGCCGTGGTGTCGCAGCACTGCTCGTCGGCGCGATGATGCTGATGATGCTGTTCGGCGGCGGTCTCGTGATGATCCCGCGTTACCGGGCCGCTCATCCGCCGACTCCGCTGCAGCAGAGCGACGCCGACCGCGTCCACATCGACGACATCTATATTGACCTCACCCTGGTCACGCCCGAGTTCATGAGCTCGCGGCATCTCGAACGCTACATCAACCACGATCTGAAATCGGTGCTGCCGGTGCTGGTCGGGATCAACACTCATCGCGGCGACATCTCGCACATGCATCATCTGCACGGCAGCTTCCAGATCGTTGGGGATGACGGCACGCGATACCCGTCGCTCGAGGCGCCGATCGTGCTTTCCGAACATCACGACGCGTACATGATCCTGTTTCCGTCGCGCGACGGACACGGCCAGCCGTTTCTGACGCAACGCCGCGGCAGGTTGGTGATCGAAGCGACCGACGTCGGCGCACGGCCGCTCAGGCGCTTCGAATGGGCGCTGCCGATCGCGAGCGACGCGACCCGGCTGCTGCGACCTCACGATTTCACCTCGACGCTGGCATTGTCGGTCGCGCTGTTGAGTGCGCTGCTGGTGGTGCTTTCGCCATGCGCGCTCGAGCTGACGCTCTACTACTCGGCGATCATTTCGTGCACGGTGGCGGACGGCGAACGCGTTGCGCTGACGAGCGGTGGTGGCGATGCGGCTCGCGCGGGCCGCCGTCGCCTGGTGGCCAACCTCGCGAGCTTTGTCGCCGGTTTCACGCTTCTATACGCGGCTTCCGGCGCAACCGTCGGTCTCATCGGACAGGGCGTTCGCACGCCGCTGGGCCAGTACGGAACCATCGTCCAGGCGATCGGCGGCATGTTCATCATGATGTTCGCGCTGCGCGTGCTCGGCGCAGACCAGTTGATGCGCAATCGTGGATGGCTTGCTCCGGCCGCGACGATAACCGCCCCTACCGGGTGGCGATCGGTCGTCCAGCTTCCCCGGACGGTCCTCGGAAAACTCCGCGCGACCGGGATGCGCCGCCGCGCCGAACATCGCACGATGCGCGCGCGCGACTCCTTTCTGGTCGGGCTCGGCCTTTCGACCTCGTGCCTGACCTGCATGGGCGGCGCGGTGCTCTACCCGCTGCTGGTCTATGCCGGAATAACCTCATGGTACACGGGACTGATCACGCTCGGCCTCTATTCGCTTGCGATCGCGGTCCCGATGGTGTTCATCGCGCTGGGTTTCTTTCAGATCCGAATGTCGCTCGCAGCCAAGATGGGCTTCAACCGCGTGCTCAGGCGCACCAGCGGCGTGCTGCTCGCCGCGATCGCGATTCTGATCATCTCCGGGCATGAGCGGATCATGACCGACGTAACCTTCTCGATGCTGGGTGCGGTCGCGCGATGGATCGGCTGATTGCAGCGCTGATGTTCGCGGTTGCGCTATTCACCGCCGTTCCCGCGCCCGCGGATCAGCGTGACGTCGCACCTGCTGACTTCGCCGACGCGCTGGCGCATGCCGCAAGCGGAAGCACACTCAGGCTCGCGCCCGGAGTGTACCGTGGACCCTATGTGGTCACGGTTGCGTCGTTGCACGTGCTCGGCGAACCGGGCGCCGTGATCGATGGCGGTGGAAGCGGGACTCCGCTGACTCTTGCAGCCGACGGGATCGAGATCTCGGGACTGACGATTCGCGGTTCCGGCGACGACCTCGCCGACAACGACGCGGTGGTTTTGATTCGCGATGCGCATCGGGTGTCGGTCCGCCACTGCCGCATCGAAGCAAAGGCCTTCGGCATCTATCTGCGCGGCGGCGGCGACCATCTGATCGCCGGCAATGAAGTGCGGGGCGACGCTTCTCTGACGCGCTCGAAGCGCGGCAACGGCATCCATTTGTGGAAGACGGAAAATAACCGGGTCATGGAGAACACGCTGACCGACGTGCGCGACGGCCTGTACCTCTCCTTCGCGCATCACAACTTGATCGAGGGCAATCGCGCGACCGCCGTCCGCTTCGGAATCCACTACATGTATTCGAATGACAACACCTTGAAGAACAACCGGCTCGAGAATTGCGTCGGCGGCGCGGTGCTGATGTTTGCGCGGCGCAACCTGATCGAGGGAAACCGCGCGCTGGCCAATCGCCGCTTTGGAATCCTGCTGCTTTCGATCGACAATTCGCGCCTCGCCGGCAACCTGATCGCCCGCAACGATCGCGGACTCGTGCTCGAGAATTGCAACTCCGACCGCTTCGAGCGCAATTCCATCACCGAAAACGGCGTCGGCGCGTTCGTGACGGCTGGTTCCGACGCCAACCTGTTCGCGTCCAACACTTTCGACGGCAACCTGGTGCAGGCCTACGTCAACCATTCCGGGATCAACCTGTGGTCCGACCATGGCCGCGGCAACTACTGGAGCGACTACGCCGGTTTCGATTTCAACGGCAACGGCGTCGGCGCGACTCCCTACCATCTTCAGAACGCGACGGCTGCGCTGATGGCGACGCGGCCGCAAGCGCGATGGTTCATGATGAGCCCCGCGCTCTCACTGCTCGACTGGTTTCAGCAGCGCGTAGTCACGCCCGGCGACGGTTTCATCGATCCCGCGCCGCTGGTGACGCGCGCCGCAAGGTAACGGCGATGCGCGACGTGCTATTCGACTGCGTCTCGGTGAGGTTCGGCGGTACCGTCGCGCTCGACCGGGTCGGCTTCGCATGCCGGGCCGGACGAGTCACCTGCCTGGTGGGTCCCAACGGCGCCGGCAAGTCGACCGCGCTCGCCACCGCGGCCGGAATCGTGCGCTCGCACGCGGGTGCCATCGTCATCGGTAAACAGCGCGTCAAACCCTACGCACCGATGGCGGGACGCAGCTACCTGCCCCAGAACGGCGCCTTCCCGAAGTTGCTGGTCGTGCGTGAAGTCCTGGATTTCGCAGCGGCGCTGACCGGCGCATCGCACACACAGTACGAAACCGCGCTCGATGTCACCGGCGTGCGCGAAGTTTTCGAGCGGCGAATCGGCGAGCTGTCCGGGGGATGGGAGCGCAGGGTCGCGCTCGCGTGGGCACTGCTGCAACCAGCCGATATCCTGCTGCTCGACGAACCCTTGGTGGGGCTCGATCCTGAGACGCTCGACCGCATTGTCGCGCACCTGGCGAAGCGCGCGGCCCGGGGCGACACGGTCGCGATGGCGACGCACGACTTCGAAGCGGTCGCGCCGCTGCGTCCCGCCGTCGTGGTGCTGGCGGAAGGCCGGCTGATCGAGCAATTCAACGATGAGGAAGTCGCGCTGCGCGCCGCCTATCGCGCGGCATTGACGGGCGAGACCGCCAGGTGCGCCGATGTTTGAGTTCGACAGCACGGCGGGCAGCGAAACCGGCGGAGTCGCAGTTCGGAGCGCCGACGTGACAATCCCGTCGCGCCGGAAACTCGCGGCACTGATCGCGCGCCGCGAACTGACTCTGATGCTGCGCGGCCGTCACGCGCGCGCGACGCTCGGTCTGCTCGCCGTCGTCGCGTTCCTGCCTCCGTTGCTGCTTTCGCTGCGCGCTGGAGCGCTCGGCCTGGCGTCGTTTCGCGAGATGCTTGCGCTCGCGCTCTCGTTCGACGAAGTCGCGCTCCCGTTGATCGGCCTGCTGGCGGGCGCCGACCTGCTGGCGGGCGAGAGCGAGGATGGAACCTTGGTGCCGCTCGCGGCGCTCCCGATCTCACGCGCGGTCTGCTTTGTCGGCAAGCTCGCGGGACGCGCCGCAATCGTTGTCCCAGCCTACCTCTGCGCGTTCACCTCCGCGGGTTTGGCAATCGCGCTGGTGCGCGGCAGCGCGGGATGGGACGACTATGCCGCAATCGCGGGCGGCGGGCTTGCGCTGTGCCTCGTTTCCTTGGCGATCGGCGTCGCGCTAGGGCAGGCGAATCGAGGACGTACAGGCGCATTCGGCGCAGCCACGATTGCGTGGATCGCGATGGTCTTCGTGCTCGACGCAGCGCTGCTGGCCGCGGTAGTCGCGCTGGCGCCTGCTCCGCCCGAGGAATTAGGCACGCACGGATACGGCGAGATGGCGGCGCAGCGCGAGATGATGAAACTCCATGAGCTCGACGACTCCGGCGATCAGTCCTCCGCGAGCGGCGAGGTTGAAGCTCCCCGTCAGACGACGCAATGGCTCATGGTGCTCGATCCGGTCGACCTGTTCCGCTTCACGGCGCTGTCGGCGTCTCCGACGCTGCACGGGCGCGCGCGAGTCGGTCTCCATGAAGCGGGGCCGGGATGGATCGTGCTTGCGATTGCATGGCTTGCGTGGTTGGCGGCACCAATTGGTTTCGCGCTGCGGCGTTTTGCCGGCGCAAGTCTGAAATAGGCGCGAGCAATGCAACTCACGATGCACACCGATTTCGCGCTGCGCGTTCTCATCTATCTGAGTCTTCGGCGTGACCGGCTTTGCCAGGTTTCCGAGATCGCACGCGACTACAAAATTTCCCGCAATCATCTGGTCAAGGTTGTAAACCGACTCGCGCGCGCCGGTTTCGTGCAGACCCATCGCGGACGGGCGGGCGGCGTCGCACTGGCACGCGAGCCGGAAGCGATCCGTATCGGCGACGTCCTGCGGCATACGGAGGGAGCGTTCGAGCCTGTCGAATGCTTTCGAATCGGGAATCAGTGCCCGATTACTCCCGCATGTAAGCTGCCGCCGATACTCACCGAAGCCTACCGCAACTTTGTAGCGACCCTGGACCGCTACACTATCGCCGACTTGACCGCTCACCGCCGCCGCCTGGAGGCACTTCTGGACAGCCGGTGAAGAGACCGAAATGCGCGGGCACGGCGTTGCTCGAAGCGCCAAAATCGGCGAGATCGACGTTTTTGGAGTGCAGGATGTAACGGATCGTTGCGCCGCTACGAACTAACTCGTACGAACGCATCCAACAGCCGATCCTGGCGGGCGAAATTTCGGGAGGTCGACTACCTCCGAGGCTCGAATTGGCTTCTAGCCGGGGTTCGCATAGTCACCGCGATTTGAGCGAAAAAGATGAGCAAATGAGAGGATTCGAGTCGTCGCACCCCAGGATGGGCCTCGACGACACGACTGCAGCAAAAGTGCTGAATGGGTATAGTTCCCGGGAGCAGGTACACTCTTCGGTTGAAGACGATCTTCGGTTGCCGTTCGTTGTCGACGGCGATGAGACAGAGCGGGAGAGGCTTTTCAAGTGCCTGCCATCCAGCACGAGAAAGGCGTGGATTGCCTCGACGAAGGGTGGCGCGTATACCCCCGATCGCAACCGATGTGAAATCGCAAATAGCTCATCTGTGGACGAACCCGGTCATTCCAAAGAACGCGAGCTTCGAGCTCTAATGACCGCCAGTCTCGATGGCGACGGAGCCGCGTACCAGACACTTCTCAAGCAGCTGACGGGGCATCTGCGCGCCTACTACCGCCACCGTTTCGCCCGAATCGGGCACGGTCCAACCGAGGCAGAGGATCTGCTGCAGGAAGTGTTGATCGCCGTGCATACCCACCGGCATACCTACGATCGGTTGCAACCGTTCACGCCCTGGATCCACGCAATTGCTCGGTACAAGTTCCTGGACTATCTCCGCCGCACCAAATCTTCCTATCAGGACATGCCTATAGCGAGTGCCGAAGAGCTTACGGCCAAGAGCGACATGGCGGCGGTCGAAAGCGGCCTGGATTTGAGACGTCTCATGTCGAAGATTTCGTCGAAGGCTAGAGAGGTCATCCAGTACGTAAAGCTGGAGGGGCTAAGCGTTAGCGAGGCGGCAGCGCGATGCGGAATGTCAGAGTCGGCGGTAAAGGTAGCAGTGCATCGCGGCTTGAAGGCGTTGACGTCGCAGATTCGCAAGGAGAGCGAAGCATGAACACCGATCGACTCATCGACATGCTGAGCGCCGAACTTGAGGCCGTTAACAGCGGCCGGCTCGGAAAGACGCTGATTTTGGCGATGATCACAGGTGGAGCGATTGCCTTTGGTCTTATGTTGGTGACAGTCGGTCCGCGACCCGACCTTCAGTCGACGGCGCATATGGAATGGGTGGCGGTGAAGCTGCTTTTTGCCCTGAGCGTAATCGGCACGGGAGCCCTTTTGTTGAACAGAACAATGCGTCCCGGTCTGGAGGAGGGGACGAACTGGGCGCTGGTCTTCTTTCCCTTCCTTGTCGCCCTCGCAGTGGCCCTCGCGGTGCTGCTTGGTCAACCGCAGGCGTGGCGAGAGATGCTTCGCGGAGCGACGACGGTTTCCTCGATGCGCTG
>DASQHV010000304.1:0-4805 GCA_035631915.1 Candidatus Acidiferrales bacterium
ATGCTCGGAGCTGCGCAGCGGCGGGTAGCCGACGTACTTGGCGCCCTGCGGCTCCAGGAACCGCTCTTCGGTGAGATACAGATAGATGGGGCGTGTTTCCGCGAGCACCATGCGGCCTTCAGCACGCGCCGCGCGAACCTCGTCGATCGCGCCGCGACTGGACAGGTGCACGAAGTAGGCCGGCGCGTTCGCCAACTCGGTCATCGCGAGTGCGCGGCGGACGGCGGCGGCTTCCGAGAGCGGCGGGCGGCTCGCGCCGAAGTGAGCGACGCCGCTTTTGCCAGCGCGCAACAGCCGCTCGGTGCAGAAGCCGATGAGATGCTCGTCCTCGGCGTGAATCGCGAGCAGCGCGCCGCATTCGCCGGCAGCGCTGAAGGCGCGCAAGTAGTCGCGCGCACGCGCCTCGAAGCCCTGCATCATGAAAATCTTGAAGCTCGTGACGCCGCGATCGACGACGCGCGGGATCTCGGCGATTGCCTCGGGCGTAGGATCCAGGATCGCGACGTGAAAACCGTAGTCGATGATGGCGCGGCTCTGCGCCTTGGCACTCCATTTCTCAATCGCGGCGGCGAGCGTTCCGCCCGCGGCCTGAAATGCGTAGTCGACGATCGTCGTGACGCCGCCCGCTGCGGCCGCGGCGGTGCCTGAGGCGAAGTCGTCGGCAGTGCGGAGGTTGAACATTTCGGCGTCGAGATGAGTGTGCGGGTCCACGGCGCCCGGCAGCAGGAGCATCCCGCGCGCGTCGATCGTACGCGTGGCGGGCTCGAGCGTTCCCGGCTTGGCGACCTGCGCGATTTTTCCGGCTGCGACGCCAACGTCCGCCGCTCTCACTTCGCCCGGCGTTACGGCAGTGGCGCCAACGATCGCGAGATCCAGCATCGCGGTCTCTCTCTCGGACTAGCTGCGCTTGCGGCGGGAGCGGGTGACTGCGACGTGCCGAGGCGTGCGGCGCCGACGCGCAGGCTTGTGCGGACGCGGCCGCAACGCGGTATCGGCCTTCGCGCCGTGAATGCGTTCGTCGAGCGGCGTCAGCGTGAAGCGCGAAACTTCGGGCGGGCAGTTGATGCGAATCCGCAGCCAGAACGTGCCGAGGCCGCGGTTGGTGTAGATGAAAAAATCTTCGTAGCGATTCAGGCCCGAGTAGAATTGCTTGCCGATGCGCAGGATCGATTTCAGCGGCGAGCCGTAGAACGGTATGCGCACGACGCCACCATGAGTGTGACCGGAGAGCATGACGCCCGGCTTCAGATGGCGCGCGTAGAGCGCGGTGTCGGGGTTGTGCGCGAGCACGACGGTGCAATCGGCGCCGCCGACGTCGGCGAATGCGCGCGCAGGCTCGGCGCGCCGCGACCACAGGTCGTCGATGCCAACGACGACCATCTTCTCGCCGCGCAGCGCGAGGCGGCGGCTCTCGTTGGCCAGCACATCGGCGCCGGAGCGCCGGAGCGCGTCCGTGATCTTGTCGGCGGACGACCAATGATCGTGATTGCCGAGAATCGCAAACACGCCGGAATGCGGGCTGAGTTTCTTCAACGCGTCGCGGAACGCGGGCAGGTAGCGATGCATCGTATCGGGGCCGGAAAAATAATCGCCGGTAAGAAAGACCAAGTCGGGATGCTGCGCGTTGATGGTCTCGACCGCGAGCTCGAGACGCTGAAGGTCTTCGTCGCGATCGACGTGGAAGTCACTGATCTGGCAGGCGACGATTCCGCCGAGCGCCGGCGGCAGCGCGCGCACGGGAAGGGAAATTTCCGAAACGTGAATCGTGTCGATGGTGCGCCGCCACATCCGATGGAGCGGACGCAGCGCTCGCGGAGGCTTCGATCGCGCCGCCGCGCTGGGGCCGCCGACAGAATCGTCGGCGACAGGACCCTTGATTAACTCCGCGGTGGGCATCGAAACAACGATACTAGAATACTTCGACCAGTCGGCGAAAGGAGGTAAGTTCGATTACCTTGCCGTCGGCCTCGACGATCTCTTCGTGCTCGAGCTCCCAGGTTTGCGGATGCGGGATATAGACGGCGCGCAGGCCGGCGCGAACCGCGGGATTGATGTCAGAGCGCGGACTGTTGCCGATCATGAACGTGACGGAGATATCCAAGTCGGCGTCGCGCATCAACTGGCGGTATGCGTCGACGTCCTTTTCGCGCGGCGTCTCGACGCGTTTGAACAACGGCGCCAGTCCCGAACGTTTCAACTTGCGCAACTGCTCGTCGCGCTGACCCTTGGTGAACATCAGGAGTTTGTGGCGGCGCGAGAGATGGCGCAGCGTCGGCTCGACGTCGGGCAGCAGCGCGCAATCGCGCTCGATGAGGTGCGCGCCGATTCGTTCGATCTCGTCGCGCAGACGTTCGTGACCGGCGGGCGCGAGTTCGGCGGCCGCATCGTGCATCGCCATCACATACGGGCGGCGGCCGTAGCCGTGAGTTTTGATCAGGCGAAGTTCGGCGCGGCGCACGGCAGCATGAACGTCGGCCCGCTCGAAGCCAAGGCCGGCATCGGTGACGGCGGCAGCGAAAGCGTCGAAGGCCTCGAGGAAATGAATGTTCGAATCCCAGAGCGTGTCGTCGGCGTCGAAGATCAGATTGAGGGAAGCGTCAGCAGCAGCCATCTGGATACAGCGTAACCGCGCGCGCGGAGGCGGGCAATTGGCTAGCGCGCGGGCACGATGGCGGCGGGCAAAATGATCAACGCGCCGGTGGAAGGATTGCGTCCGACGTAAACGTCGGTCTCGTAGACGCGGCGCAGATTCTCCACGGTGAGGACTTCGGCGGGCGTGCCGGATGCGACTGCGGCGCCGTCCTTGAGCAGCATCACTCGGTCGGCGTAGAGCGCGGCGGCGTTGAGGTCGTGCAGGGTCGCGACGACGGCGAGCGCTCGCTCGCGGCAAAGCTGCTTGAAGCGCGCGAAGATTTCGGCGACGTGCTTCAAGTCGAGGTAGGCGGTGGGCTCGTCGAGCAGTGCGATGCGCGGCTCCTGCGCCAGCGCGCGCGCCAAGAATACGCGCTTGCGCTCGCCGCCGGAGAGCTCCTGGATGTGGCGAGCGGCGAGCTCTGCGAGGTCGAAGCGGGCGAGCGCCGCGGTCGCGATCTCGACGTCGCGCTGACTCTCAAAGCGGAATGCGCCGAGATGCGGCGCGCGGCCCATCAGCACGATCTCCATCACCGTGAAACGGAATGCGACGGAAGTTTCCTGCCCGACGGACGCCACCGTGCGCGCAAGCTCGCGACGCTCGATTGAGTCGAGCGGACGGCCGAACAGTTCGACGGTGCCGGCGTCGCGGCGGAGCGAGCCGCCCAACACCTTGAGCAGTGTCGATTTGCCGGCGCCGTTGGGGCCGACAATCGCGAGCATCTCACCCGGCGCGACGTCGAGCGCGACGTCGTGCAGCACCGGGATGCCGCGATAGCCGGCGCCAATGCCGCGCGCGCACATCGCGGGAGCAGCGGTCGTCGGCGCGGCGCTCATAGGGAGAGCGGGCTCCGGCCCTGGCGTCGCAGCAGGTAGATGAAGAACGGTCCGCCGCACAGCGCGGTGATGGCGCCGACCGGAACTTCGGCGGGCGCAATCGCGACGCGCGCGACCAGGTCGGCCGCAACCATGAAGGCGGCGCCGCCGATCAACGACGCGGGCAGCAGCAGTCGATGGTCGGCGCCGAACACGATGCGCAGCACGTGTGGAACGATCAACCCGACGAAGGAAATGATCCCGCTGACGGACACCGCCGCGCCGATCATCACCGAGGTCGCGACGAAGATGGTTCGGCGCAGCGAATCGACGTCGACGCCGAGCTCGGCCGCAGACTCGTCGCCGAGGCTCAGCAGGTTCATGTCGCGCGCGCGGAGCATCAGCACGACGAAGCCGGCAAGCGCGAACAACGCGACGGTCGCGACCTCGCGATAGGTAGGCGCCTCGAGACTGCCCATCAGCCAGAACAGGATGCTGTGCGCGTAGTAGAAGTTCACGACGCTGTTGACCAGCATGATCGCGGCGCCCCAGAAGGCGTTGAAGATCACGCCGACGAGCAGCAGGGTGAACGGTTCGAGCTGGCCGTCGACCAGCGCGAGGCGATAGACGGCGACGGTGGAGAGCAGCGCGGCGGCGAACGAACAAGCCGGCACCGTCCACTCGCCACCACCAGTTTGCGCGACCGCCACGAGCGCGAGAATCGCGCCGAGCGCGCCGCCGCCGGAGATGCCGAGGATGCCGCCTTCGGCGAGCGGGTTCCTGACGAGGGCTTGCAGAGCCGTCCCGACCGCCGCGAGCACCGCGCCCACGACGACGCCCATCAGCACTCGCGGCAGGCGCGCGCCGTAGAAGATGGCGCGGTCGGGACTGTCGGCGTCGGCGAAGACGCGCGCCAAGCTGATGTGCGCGCTGCCGAACGACGCCGCCGCGATCGCGCATACGAGCAGCAGGATCGTGAGCGCGCCAAGCACCGAGAACATCCGCCCGCGCGTCAGATGCGCCGCAGCATCCGCGCTCACTTGCGCGACTCCGCGCCCGGCGCTTGCCACGCCTCGGGATGAATCAGCTTCGCGATCAGTTCGAGCGATTGGCCGACGCGCGGACCCGAGTGCAGGACCGGATTTTGCGGGTAGCCGAACACGCGATGGGCGCGCACCGCCGGAATCGACGGATAACTGTCCCAGAAATTTCCGGCTGACGCGGGATCGTTGCCCATCGAGCCGTCGAGAATTACCTGCGGGCGCATCGCAATGATGTACTCGATGCTGAGATGCGGCCACTCCTCGCCCGACGCGGCCGCGATGTTGTCGGCGCGTGCAATTTTCAGCAGCTCGCTC
>DASQHV010000305.1:0-2918 GCA_035631915.1 Candidatus Acidiferrales bacterium
TTGCAGCGGTTTCAGGATTGCTGCGCCCGACGTCACGAACTGCGCCACGCGCGCCAGCGCGCTCAAGTCGCGCACGCCGGCGTCGACCTCGGGTGCGAAGGCGAGCGCTATTCCGTGGGGCAATCCGTGCGCGAACGTGGCGACGCGCTCGATTTCGTCGAGGGTGCGTGCGCGATATTCCTCGAAGTGTCGAATCAGGCGCATCGCTCCGTCGGTTGATTCAGCGCCGGCGGAGGAATTCGCGAAGCCGTCAAATTCCGAGCGCAACTCGGAGATTTCAGCGAGATGACCCAGCGGATCCGCGGCCGAGTCCGCGAGCGCCGACCACGTGCGCTCATCGAGAAAGCGGTTTATCACGATCGCCGAAAGGCGCAGGCCCGCGGCGTCCATCTCCGCGACCAGCTCGCGCGCCTGCGCCAGCCGATCGCGCTCCGGCGTCGTCACCAGAACGAAACGCACCGCGTCGGAATGCAGCAGCGCCTCGGTCTTGTGCAGGCGGTCGACGATCGCGTCGATGCTCTCCGCCATCGCCGCGAAAAAGTCGGAGATCGTCGATAGCACGTGCCCGCCGGCAAAGCGCTCGAGCTCGCGCACGACGAAGCGCGCGGCCTCGCTCGCGAGTTTCATCGCGAGCCGTCCCGCCGAGAGCGACGGCGTGAACAGCCATCGCGCAGTCCTGGAGTCGAGCAACCGAATCATCCGCGCCGGCGACTGCAGGAACTCGAACGAATGCGATGCCGGCGGCGTGTCCACCACTTCTAGCTCGAAGCGCGCCGCCTGGTGCAGATCGTAAAGCTGTTGGAGCGCGGCGAACGCTTCGGAGCCGGCAAACTCGGCCGTCAGGCTTTGATAGAAGGGGTTGTCATGAATTCGCCGCCGGACGCGCGCGTCGGCGACGAAGCGCTCGACCACGGCGTTCCACGCACCCTTCACGTCAAGCATCATCGCGGAAAGCTTGAGCGTCGGGTCAAGGCCCGCCGCGCGCAGTTGCTTCGCGCCGATCGGCGTTGGCGCGCCGCCCAGGCGCTGCAGGCCCAACGCGGCGCGCAAGCGCGGCGCCGGGTCCACCGTGATCACCGCGGTGTTGAGATGCGCAATTGCGCCCGCCAGTCCGAGCGCGGCGGCAATCGTGGTTTTGCCGACGCCGCCGGTGCCGAGCAGAATCGGAATCGAGCCTTTGGTCAGCAGCAGCTTCAAGTCGCGGCTCCGCGCCTGGGGAGACGATAGCAGCGTCGGCGGCCGAACGCATCGCAGCCAACCGTTGTCATCGCGAAGCGTTATCCTTTGGACAGTGAGTTCGACGCTGCCGCTATCGAAGGATAGAATCGAGGCGGATGGCGTGGAGGTGGTTTTTGATGGACTCGGAAATGGCGGTGGCGCTGTTGGTCGTTCTGAGCGCGCTTTCGATCGCGGGGATTGCGATCCTGATCGTCAGGCTGCGCTCGCTGCCCGCAAATGACTCCTTCGCACGACTTGACGAGAGACTCGATTCGATCGCGCGCAATCTCGACGAAAAGTTGACTCAGACTCGCACCGACCTGGCCGGCCGGCTTCAGCAGGCGCAGGGCGATCTCAGCCTGGCGACCGCGGATCGCCTGTCGGAAGGGTTCCTCAATTTGAACGCGGCGCTGCAGCAGCATCTCTCGGCGGGCAGGCAGGAGCAGGCGAATTCGCTCAAGCTCGAGATTGCGGCGCTGACCACGCAGACCCGGGAAAGCGTGGAGGCAATCCGCGCGGACGTCGGTGAGAAACTGGCCGCGATCACGGACACCGTGCAAGTGAAGCTGGATCAAAATCTCAAGGACGGTTTCGCGCAGTTCGAAAAAGTTCAGAATCACCTCAATGAAGCGCAGGAGCAACTGAAGAATCTGGGCGTGATCGGCGCGTCGATTAACGACCTGAACAATCTGCTCAAGATGCCGCATCTGGGCGGACGATTCGGCGAACAGGGACTGGAACGGCTGCTCGAGGATTTCCTGCCGCGTCATATGTACGACCTGCAGGCATCGCCCGGCGGCGAGGGGCCGGGACGCGCAGACGCGGTTATCAAGTTCCCGGACCGGACGCTGCCCATCGACGCGAAATTTCCGCGGGAGCAGGTGCTGGCACTCTTCGAAACCAACGATCCGCAGGCGCTGGACCAGGCGCGCGTCGAGTTCGAGCGCGTGATGAAGGAGCAGGCGAAGCGAATCGCGGCTTACATTCAACCCGAAAACGGCACCACCGATATGGCGCTGATGTACTTGCCGAGCGAGACGCTCTACATGGAAGCGGTGCTAAACGCGGAGCTGAGCGATTGGCTCAACAAGCGGCGGGTGTATCCGGTTTCGCCGAACACGCTGATCGTGACGCTCCAGTCGATCCAGATGGTCTTCAAAATGTACGAGTATGCGAAAGGGCACGAACGCGCGACCGAGGAACTAAAGAAAGCGCAGAGCGCATTCGGGCATTTCGAGACTCAGTTCGAGGCGCTCGGCAAGTCGTTGGCAAAGGCGCAGGACGCGTTCGAAGTCGCGAAGAATCACCTCACGCGCTATCGAAATCGCGTGACAAATCTGACCGGGGAACCGGTGCCCGAGCTCGACTTTCCTCCGCCGCCGAGCAAGCTGCGCGAAATCGCATAAGCGCTACTCCGACTCCTCGTCGGACGGCGGCGGCGGCTTCAGTTGGCTGCGCTCCTTGCCCGCGACGATCCAGCGCTCGACCTCGACCCGCTCGCGCTTCAAAAATCCCGCGATCGCTTTGCGCAGACTCGGCTCGACGACGTAGTGGATGCTCCGCGTGAGCGCCGGGTCGAAGCCGCGCAGCCATTTGTATTCGCCGCCCGCGCCCGGCTCGTAGCGCTGGATTCCACGATCGATCGAGTGCTCGATTCCGGCGTAGTAGCAGACGTTGAAGTGCAGGAAGCGCACGTCGCG
>DASQHV010000306.1:0-1761 GCA_035631915.1 Candidatus Acidiferrales bacterium
ATGTCCTGCAATCCGGCGATCGGCGGAATCGGCAAGGGCCACCTGGTGCGCGAGATCGACGCGCTGGGCGGCGAGATGGGCCTTGCGATCGACGAAACCGGAATCCAGTTCCGCTTTCTCAACACGCGCAAGGGTCCTGCGGTGCGCGCACGGCGCGCCCAGGCCGACAAGGCGGCGTATCGCGCGCGCAGCAAGCGCGTACTCGAGCGCGCTACGAATCTGCAGATTGCGCAGGCCAGCGTAGAGCGGCTCGTCGTCGAAGACGGGCGCGTGCGCGGCGTCGAGTCGCAAATCGGCGAGGTCTTCGTGGCGCCTAGCGTGATCCTCACGACCGGCACGTTCCTCAAGGGACTCGTTCATATCGGGCTAAAGAATTATTCGGCGGGACGCGCCGGCGATTTCGCCGCGATGGGACTCTCCGGAGATCTCGCGCGGCTGGGCTTTCGGATCGGACGCCTCAAAACCGGCACCTGCCCGCGTCTGGACGCGCGGACGATCGATTATGGAGAACTTGAGATTCAGCCGGGCGACGAGCCGCCGCCGCCGTTTTCGTTCCGCACGGCCAAGATCGAGCGCGCGCAGATTCCCTGCCATCTCACCTACACCAACGCCGAGACCCACGCGATTATCCGCGGCGGAATCGATCGCTCGCCGATGTACTCGGGCGTGATTCAGAGCAAGGGGCCGCGTTACTGCCCGTCGGTCGAGGACAAGGTGATGCGCTTCTCCGACAAGGGGCGGCATCAGATTTTCCTTGAGCCGGAGGGCCGCGACACCGTCGAGGTCTATCCCAACGGGCTCTCGACCAGCCTGCCGCTCGACGTGCAGCTGGCGATGGTGCGGTCGATCAAGGGGCTGGAGCGCGCCGAGATCATGCGCCCCGGTTACGCGATCGAGTACGATTTTTCGGATCCCACGCAGCTTCATCCGTCGCTTGAAACCAAGCTGGTCGGCGGGCTGTTCTTCGCGGGGCAAATCAACGGCACCACCGGTTACGAGGAGGCGGGCGCGCAGGGGCTGATTGCGGGAATCAACGCGGCGCTCAAGGTGCGCGGCGAGCCGGCGCTGATCCTGCGGCGCGACCAGGCCTATATCGGCGTGATGATCGACGACCTGGTGACGCGCGGAATCGGCGGCGAGCCGTACCGGATGTTCACGTCGCGCGCCGAGTACCGCCTGCTGCTGCGCGAGGATAACGCCGACGCGCGCTTGTCGAATATCGGTGAGCGGCTGGGCCTGCTCGATGAATCCGCCGGTGCGCGAGTGCGCGCCAAGACTGCGGCGGTACGGCGCGAGATCGAACGGCTCAAGTCGGCGAATGTACCCGCGTCGCCGGAGGTCAATGCGATGCTCGAGGCGGCGGGCTCGACGCCGATCACAAATGCAGTGCGCGCGATCGAGCTGCTGCGCCGGCCTGAGCTGTCGTACGCAGCGACGCTGGAAATCTCAGGTGCGGGAGATGGCGCCACACTAGGCGTCGATGAAGCCGCGGAGCTCGAGACCGACGTAAAATACGAGGGCTACGTGCGCCGACAGGCCGACGCGATCGAACGCTTCAAGCGGCTGGAAGACACGCTGATCCCGCCGTCGATGGATTTCCATCGCGTGACTGGCCTTTCGACCGAGGTTTCCGAGCGCCTGACGCAAGTGCGGCCGGAGTCGCTGGGGCAGGCGGCGCGGATGCCCGGAATCACGCCGGCGGCGATTTCGATCCTGGCAGTCCATCTGAAGAGTCGCAGCAATCGCGGCTCGCGCGCTATC
>DASQHV010000307.1:0-7082 GCA_035631915.1 Candidatus Acidiferrales bacterium
GGAGCGGGCGCGCGAATTGGTCGCAGCCGGATTCGTGAGCGCGAGTTTCGCGGTC
The DNA here is from genome assembly GCA_035631915.1 of Candidatus Acidiferrales bacterium. Classification (GTDB taxonomy): domain Bacteria; phylum Desulfobacterota; class Binatia; order Binatales; family Binataceae; genus Binatus. The sequence continues at coordinate 56 of DASQHV010000307.1, forward strand.
GAAAACAAGCTGGCCGATCGTGAGGGCTACATCGAAGACATCCGCGCGGAACTCGATCCCAAATCGAAGCGCAAAGTGTTCGTTGGCGTCGGACGCTACTGGCGGCACGCAACCTATACGCGCGAGCGCGGCCGCCGCGCGCGGATCGCGCTGGTGCATGGCAGCGGGCCGGTGATCTCGGGCGAGGCGCCGGCGACCGGCGAGTTTATCAGCGGTGTCGCGACGGCGGCGCAAATCGAGCGGGCGGCGCGCGACGAAGAGGTCAAGGCGATAGTCTTCCGCGTCAATTCCCCCGGCGGCTCCGCGGTAGGCTCCGACCTGGTGTGGCGCGCGGTGCGCGAGGCGCAGGGCCGTGGCAAGCCGGTCGTGGTTTCGATGGGCGACGTGGCGGGATCGGGAGGTTACTACGTGGCGGCGGGCGCCGACGCGATTGTCGCCGAGGCCGCAACCGTGACCGGCTCGATCGGCGTCGTGTACGCGAAGTTCAACGTCGGCGGTCTGCTCGACAACCTCGGCGTCCGGCTGGACTACGTCAAGAGCGCAGCGGTTGGCGATGCGATGTCTATTTCGCGCGCGATGACCGACGCCGAGCTGGCGCAACTGAACGACACGATCGGGCATTTGTATTCCAAGTTCACGGCGAAGGTCGCGGAAGGCCGGCGGCTCAGCTCTGAGCAGACGGAGGCGATTGCCAAAGGGCGCATCTGGAGCGGCCTGGCGGCGAAAGCGAACGGGCTGGTCGACGAGATCGGCGGGCTCGGCAAGGCGGTGGAGATCGCGCGCACCAGGGCGAAGATCGCGGACGGCGAGCGTCACGAACTGGTCAGCTTCCGCGCGGAGCGGCGATGGTTCGGCGTTCGGCGTGGCGCTGGCGAGGAAGTTGGCGAGTGGGCGACTCGCGCGGCGGCGGGCGTGCTGGGCATCCCGCAACGATGGGCGCCGGCGATGATCGAAATGCTCGTGCGCGGCGGCGCGATGCTGCTGTGTCCGTTTATCGAGCTGTGAGTGTTTACAGCGGCGAGCGCTGCAGCTCCTCGCGAATCGAGTACATCTTCTGACGCGCCTCGCTGATGTAGGCGTCGAGGTTGCGGCGATGGTTGGCGAACAGCCCGTCGCTGGAACCGTTGAGCACCACCAGCGGCTTCATCACGCTGGCCTTGCCGAGTGCGTCGATCGACTCATCGAACATTGTCTTCAGCACGGGGTCGTCCTTGATCTGGCCCGCGTACTCACGCTCGAGCGCCTGCAGCATGTAGTACATCACGTGGGCGTAGCCCTGCGCGTGATAGAAGTAGTGGTCGCAGTCCCAGCTATGGACCGCGCTGCCGTCGTCCTTGGTGGTGCGGTACAGATTGGCATGCGCGTCGCCCAGCAGGTCGGTCCAGGTCTGAAAGAGGCGAATCAATTCGACGGCGCGCGTGTTCAGCTCGCGCGAGACCGGCGGCGTGGTGTGCAGCCCCGCGACGTACTGCCGCAGCCGCTGGATACCGTCGTCGTACTTGCCCTCGGGCGCCGGCAAGACCCATTTTTCGGCGTCGTTGCGAAAGTCGGTGTCGGCGATCACCAGGTTGGGATCGTACTGGTTCGATGAAACCTTGGTGAGGTGATCCTTGAAGATGCGCGTCGTTTCGCGCACCGCCTGGATTATTCCAAGCTGGCGATCGGAGTTGTTGTCCGGGCCGACTTTCGGACCCCACAGAGGAAAATCGTTCGGACGCCAGCCGAAGCCGGAATGGAGTTCATGATCCATGATCGCCGCGAGCGTGGTGGCGTAGATTTCGCCGGGGACGGTCGGCTTGTCGGGCGGGAAGCGCTCGGCAACGCTGTAGTCGAGGACGTCGTGACGCTTCTGGCCGAAGTGAATCGCGAGATTGCCGGCAATCCACAGGAGCAGGATAGTGGCGGCGCCGGTTAGGAGTCGGTTACGGGTCATCTGGTTTGGATCGGCAAAATGGTTCGCTCAGGCATCGGCCTGAAGTTGGGAAATCATACAAAGAATTTGCGGAGCGGGGTACGCAGTTAAGATGCGGCACCCAGCACCAGTGTCGGGGCGCCCTTGAGCTCCTGGCGGCTGGTGCCGAGATTCTTGAGCAGCGGCAATACGGCGCGGGTGAAGAAGGTGCGCGTGCTGATCCCGCCACCGCCGACTTTCAGATTCTCCAGGTAGTTGGGAATCAAGCCGTCGCCCGGCATTTTGAAGTTGGCGATCACGTACGCCAGGTCGGAGAGCGTGCCGCTGCGATCTTCATCGAGCTCCAGCGCGACCATCTCGCGATAGAAGCCGGCGTGTGCGGCTTCGTCGCGGCTGAGGAAGAAGAAAATCGCGGCGAGGGTTGGATCGTGCTCGAGCTCCGCGCGATCCTTCTGTGCGCGATACGCCAGGTAGGTCGCGGACTCCTGCAGGGCTCCGTAACAGCTCATTTGGCGGCGGGTCTCGAACGGCATGGTCCACGCGCGCGAAAAAACCCGCTCCTCCAGCCGGTCAAATTCCTCGCGCGAGCGCAGGCCGGAGCGCAGCAGGTACTCGCGAAAAACGAGTCCGTGGCGCGATTCCTCCAAGCTCCACGCAGTCTGAAACCACGCGAGGCCGAATACGCCGCGCATCATTTCGGCGCCGCCGATGTTGTAGTCGGGGAGGTACATTTCCTCGGCGCAGTAGGTCTCGATGCGGATCGCGCGCTGTTCGGTGTTCATCGCGGGGGCGAGCTTGTCCCACGGGATATCGTCGAACATGTTCCAGCGGCGCTTGCGCTCGGCAGTTTCGAAAAACTCCATATAGGCGCGATAGAATTTGTCTTTTTGAGTCACTAGGCAGGAGTACCATCCGCCAACCTAACAGGTCGGAGCGCCACAACCTAATTACAAATTCATTACAATTTGTTCCCCAGGTAACAAGCGGGGCGCCGAGGTGTCTAGAACTTGCCGAATAGTCGTTTGACGATCGAGCCTTTCTTCGCAACGTCGGCGGGCGCGACCAGCGCCACCGTCGCGACGGGCTTGCCCGCTTCGAGCACGTCGGCGGTGCCGATTTGCTGTCCCGCCCTGACCGGCGCGGCGATCGATGCGGGCAGGCTGTAGTCGATCTTCAGTGCGGTCTTCGCATCGCCGCGTTTGACGAACACGCCGGCGTCGCTGCCCCATACGGGCTTGATGCTGTCGATCGCGCCGTCCGTCACCGCGACGCTCTGCGCGACCGGCGCGCCCTTCTTCGCCACCGGATGCATCTCGTAGTTCAGGAATCCCTGCGACAGCAGCTCCGACGCTTCCTTGAAGTTGGTCAGCTTGTGCGGCGTGCCGAGCACTACCGCGACGAGGCGCAAGTCGCCGCGCTTGGCCGTCGCAACGACGTTGAAGCCGGCCTTGTCGTAGAAACCGGTCTTCAGCCCGTCGCATCCTTGGTACGTTCGCACCATGTGGTTGGTATTCCTGAGCGTGAAGGTCGCGTTGCGAAATGGGGCCGTGTCGATCGACGACCAGCGGAGCGTGTCGGGATATCGCAGCAGTTCGCGCGCGAGGATTGCCTGATCGTAGGCGCTCGCGACGTCGGCCGACTCGCCCCGGGCGGGCGGCAATCCATGCACGCTGTAGTAGTGCGTGTCCTTCATCCCGAGCGCGGCGGCATGCTGATTCATCAGCACCACGAAAGCGTCGGTCGAGCCGGCGATATACTCGGCGACCGCCGCCGATGCGTCGTTGGCGGAATGCACGACGATCGCTTTCATCATGTCGTCGAGCGGGAAGGTCTCGCCTTCCTTCAGATAGACCTGCGAGCCGCCCATCTCGGCCGCCTTGCGCGAGGTGGTCACGTTGTCGGTCAGCTTGAGCGAGCCGTCGTGAAGTTTCTCGTCGACGATCAGCATCAGCATCATCTTTGCGAGCGACGCGGTCGGCCACGGCTTGTGGTCGTTGGCCTCGAAGATGATCGTGCCGGTGACGGGTTCGAGAACGCAGGCCTCCGCGTACGGGCCTTGCCCTTCGCCTTGCCCGGATTCGGTGTCGGCGGCCTCGGACGCGGGTTTCGCGCGGTGGCGTCGCGCGGCGAACGCAGCCGACGGCGTCAGCATCGCTCCGCAAACGGCGGAGATAAAAATCGCAACGGCAAGAGAGTTTGCGTTCAGGTATGTCCGCCGCGGCGAAGCGCCAGAAAAATCGAAAAATCGCATCGCTCACCACCTCCCAACAACAGAGGCAGTGTAGCAGGCGCGCCAGGCAAATTCCGCACGCGGGCTGGTAATTCGCGACCCGTCGGACCGGCGCGCCGTTCATTGCCGGTAGAACGTGTATGGGTCGAACAACTCCTCGGACAGCGTCCCCGTATTGATCTGTTGAGAAAAGCCGCCGTGCGCCGGCGCCAGCGAGCGGAAGAATAGCTTCGGCGCCGCGCTCCCGTGGACGAGGGGTATGTGCGACGAAGCAAGTTGTGCGAGTGGAACGTAGAACTCGCCCGCCAAGTCGAAGAGATATCCGCCGAGGCCAGATGGGTGCGTGCGCCAGAACGGAAAGGCCGCGGCCGTCTTCTCATTTCCGGCGAAGAATTCGGCGCCGATCCAGACATAGGCTTCGGTATCGATGTACACGATTGTTCGGAGTTTCTGATCGCTTTTGGGAGTCATCTCGAGAATGTACGCATTTCGGAGCTGAAACGGTTCCTCGGAGAAACTCAGGTCCTTGCCGCGCTGCGCGATTCCAGCTGGTTCGCGATCGGCGGTGAGACAGGCGAGCATCGTTGCCGTGCCGAGCAGGCGATACGAATAATTTTCGGTCTTTGGGAGCGCATACGCCCAGAAGGGTTGATGGCAACTGCGGCACTGTTCGTCCGGCGGCGCCAGGACCTCGAACCGACGACCCTCCCCCACATTCGCATAGGAAACATCTCGTTTGCGCGGATCGGCATAGCGAACGACCACAGTCCTTGCGTTGGGGTTTGGGCTCAGCGTCGGGCCACCCGCCCATCCCTCGCATCGCGACTTCCACTCAGCGCCGTCTTCGTTCGCGCCCAGAGTCGGCCGCGGATCGACTTCCGTCCGATGGGCGAAGCGCAGGAACGTGAAATGGTTGCAGACGTAACTGTTCTCGTCATCGGGGACGAGCGAGTTTGACGAATCAGAAGTCGAATACGCGAAGCTGCCCCACGGTTGAAGGGAAAAGTCGTCCGGCATGAAAGGACCCATGTGCCAGTTGTAGGCAATCTTTACGGCCGCCTTGGGATCGGTCGCGCTTACCATCGGAAACGGCATGCCCGCGATGTAGTTGGTGATGAAATCGTCGTTGTCGAGTCTCACCTGTCCGGAATACTGTTCGGTTTCCGCCGTGAACCCGCCGGACCAATCGAGTCGTTTGGTAGGGACTACGCGAAACGTCATTCCGTGACCAAGGCCGACGTCAGCGGCAGGCGGGAGAAATCGCGAGTAGACTGAGGCGTTCGCGGCGTTGATGAGGGTTCCGGCCGGCGGAGATTGAGAGGTGGGACCGAGGGTTGCCGACGCTGCAGAAGTCTGCTGCGCAGATGCGATCTGTGAAATCGAGGCCGGCAGCGTCAGGACGGTGATCGTCACGATCGCGGCGCGCAGAGAAATGGCATTCGAAAGCGACGACAAACAATATCCCGCGAGACACCTGCAAAATTGCATCGCACGCTCTGCCAACGTCACGACGTACTGCGGCGGTATGGGTTCAGAGCTTGGTGAAGCCGTCGGCGCTCCAGTACTCGGAGCCAACGCCGTTGTGGACGATGAACAGCCCGTCGGGATCGTACTTTCGCTTGATTTCGGCCAGGCGGGCGTAGTTGCTCCCCCAGTACGCCTGCTGCCATCCCTTCTCGAAGTAGTTGCTCTCGCTCACGTATGCTCCGGTATCGCCGGTGACGGCGCGAAGCTGATTGACGCATCGGTCGATGCGCTCCGCGGCGGCGCGCCCGTCCGCGACCGACGGCTCATGGCCGGGAATTCCCGGGTAGGCGGGTCCCTGGCCGTCGGCAACGATGGCGAGTGCGAAGGCGTTCACCAACGCGGGATTGGTCGCCGTGTCTTTTGCCCAGGCGAGCGCGTCGGGCGGCGCACCGGCGAGTCCCTTGTTGAAGTGCAGCCCGACACTCGTATGTCGAGACGCAGCAAACAACGCGTCGGCGAGGCGCTGCTGCGCGTCACCCTCGAGCAGTGACGCGGGCATCCACAGCGACTCGTAGCCCCAGATGAACCAGGCCACCTGATCGCCGTCGCCCTTCCACCACGCGTTGATTGGTCCGGCGTCGGGCCGCTTGTCGAAGTCGAAGACCGGCTGTGGAACCAGGTGCAGGAGGGCATAGTCGAGCATCCCGGTCAGGAGTTTGCCGTCTGGATTGGGGAAAGCGATTTCAGGCCAGTTCTCTTTCCACCATTGGACGTCCCACCAATGGCGCGCGGGAATGCAGCCGATAGTGACGCGCCCCTTCAACGAACAATCGTGCGACGAGTCCGCCACCCAGTCGAGAAACGGCTGCCAAACTTTCTTCGCCTGCTGGGCGTCGAGTCCATGAGAGCTCATCTTGATCTCGAGCGTGTTGTCGCGCCGCACTTCGGCCTGCTCTCCCCAATGGTCGTTGAAGAGGCTCTCCTTGTAGAAGCGCACGAACTCGCGGAGCAGGCGCCGATAGGCGTCGTCCGACGCGGCCTTCACAGTGAAGTTCGCTGTGCCGAAGAACTCGGGAAGATCGTGAACCCGCAGCGTCATCTTGCTGACGACGCCAAAGCTGCCGCCTCCGCCGCCTTTCAGCGCCCAGAACAAGTCCGGGTTGGTGCATGCGTTCGCGATACGAATATTGCCGTCAGCCGTGACGACTTCGGCTTCGAGAAGGCTTCCCGCCGCGGAGCCATAGTGCTTCGAGTAACTGCCAAAGCCGCCGCTTTGAACGAGTCCGCCGAGGCATACCGTCGTGCATCCACCACCCTGAACGTACTTCCCGGCCTTGGTCGTAACCGCGTCGTAGGCCTGCATCCCGATCGTACCGGCGCCGACGGTGACCGCCGGCTGCGGCTGCATCGTATGCTCG
>DASQHV010000308.1:0-3208 GCA_035631915.1 Candidatus Acidiferrales bacterium
GCTCTGCAGCTTGCGGATCACCTTGCCGCGCAGCGCGTCGATTTCGTAGAGCGCCTCGACCTGGTCGCCGAAGAACTCGACGCGCACCGCGCGCTGCTCTTCATAGGCTGGGAAAATCTCGACCGTGTCGCCGCGGACGCGAAACGTGCCGCGATGAAAATCGTAGTCGTTGCGCTGATACTGGATGTCGACCAGCTTGCGCAGCATCTTGTCGCGATCGATGGTCTGCCCCTCTTCGAGAAAGACCAGCATCTCGAAATAGACTTCCGGCTCGCCCAGCCCGTAGATGCACGACACGGACGCCACGATCAGCACGTCGTTGCGCTCGAGCAGCGCCTTGGTCGCGGAATGGCGCAGCTTGTCGATCTCGTCGTTGATGCTCGCGTCTTTCTCGATGAACGTATCGGTCGACGGAACGTACGCTTCGGGCTGGTAGTAATCGTAGTAGGAGACGAAGTAGCGGACCGCGTTCTCGGGGAACAGGCTCTTGAACTCGTTGTAGAGCTGCGCCGCGAGCGTCTTGTTCGGCGCCATCACCAGCGTCGGCCGGTTCACCTGCGCGATCACGTTGGCCATGGTGAAGGTCTTGCCCGAGCCGGTGACGCCGAGCAGCACCTGGTGAGGCACGTGGTCGTTGAGGTTGCGGACCAACGCCTCGATGGCGGCGGGCTGATCGCCGTCGGGCTTGTAGCCCGAGACCAGCTTGAAGGTTCCTTCTTTGCCGCGCGCGAGTGAGAGCATGGTGAACGACGCAGTTTAGCAGGAATTCAGGTTGCGGGAAATTTGCGCGGCGGCGCGGGCCGGCGGATCGACAGCCGTTGGCAGAGATTAACGTTCGTTGAGTTTGTCGAGGTCGACCGCGCCCGGTATCCCAATCTACGGTTTGAGGCACCCGTTTCGGTGGGCGGTCAGATTCGCCTCGCAAAAATGCGCTTGCGCACTGCAAATTTGCTAAGCTTGCCCTCGCGATACCGATGGCACTCCAGTTGCTCCGGTATCAATTGCGGAATCGTCCGCGCACGCGGGACGCCGATGTTGCGTCGCCGCAAAAGGAGATTTTGATGAAGATTTCGATGAGGGCGGTGGCTGCTGGAATTATCGTATCGGCCATCGCCGCGCCAACGTTCGCACAATCGATTCCGCTCCATCCGGCCGTCCCGGGGATGACGATGCCGGCGGCCGAGACCCGCGCCGACTATCGGCACGACAAGCGCTTCCAGGAATACCTGAGCCATCATCCGGGCGTTCGCCGCGACCTGGAGCGCAATCCCGACCTGATCAACGATCCCGAGTTCGTGAAGAAGCATCCGGAATTTCACGAATTTCTGGAACGCCATCGGAAGGTGCGAAACACCGTCGAGGATCGCGCTGTGTACAAGGAAGACCACGCGGCCGACAAGGCGGAGCGAAAGTACGGCACGCCTGAAGCGGGCGAGCCGGCGGTAGCCAATGCGACCGGTCCGGTCACCGCGAAGGAAACCCGCGCCGAGCGGCGTGCGGCGAAGAAGGCGGCCAAGCATGGCGCGGCGACCAACGCCAGTGCGACCACGACGACTCACTAGATTGACCAGATCAGAAACCGATTGAACGGACAACTCCAACAGGAGGAGAGATCTCTATGAGGCACACACCGAAATTCGGAGTCATCGCAGTCTTTCTGCTCGCGATGACGGCGCCGTCGAACTCGATGGCGCAGTCGTGGTGGGAGGGATTCGCCAACGCGCCGCAAGCGAGCTCGTTTCAGCAGTGGCTGCAACAGCATCCCAATGCGGCCGGACCGCTGCAGAACGACCCGTATCAGATTTACGATCCAGGCTGGCGCTCGCAGCATCCCGAATTCCAGCAGTACATCAATAATAATCCGAGCTGGTGGAACGGTATGCGCTCGAATCGGTCGCAGTACTACGACGAGCGCTTCAGCGAGTTCCTGAACAATCATCCGGGAGTGGCGCGCGACCTGCGGCAGAATCCCGATCTGATTTACGATCCGAGATATCGCGCGCAGCATCCGGAGCTGAACACGTTCCTGGCCGGTCACAAGAAGATCTGGCGCTCGATCAAATACCAGAACTACGCGACTTCCAATCCCGGCGGATGGGGCGCGTATGACCGCAATCGCCAGTATCGCGACCAGGACTGGTGGAAAGAGAACGGCGACTGGGACGAGCATCACGAGTGGCACGATCGCGAGTGGTGGCAGGCGAATCGCGGCGACTGGGTCAAGGAGCATCATCCTAACTGGTACAACAAGTACGAAGAGCACAAGCAGTGGAAAGAGCAGCAGCACGCTGAGAAAGAGCAGCAGCGCGCTGAGAAAGAGCAAGCCAAGGAAGCCAAACATCAGGGCAAGCATGGCCACGGCCATGGCGATAACGACAACAACTGAGCATCGCTACGAATGACGCACCGGGCGCCCCCAAATTTCGGCGGGCGCCCGGTTTCGTCAATAAAACAGGCGCGCCCGGCGAGGCTGCATCACCGGAACTTATCCACAGGGCAGCTCGCAGGGGGGTCCGAAGAGGGCGCGACTCGCGGCCAAAGAATCTCGCAATACATGGCTGCCATGTGTTGCATTCCTGTTACGAATATAACTATATTTCCCCGTCAATCGGGTCTGAATAGCCGCGATTCGCGGTGACGCAGAGTTTTGGGGCCGAGCGAGGGGTTTCCGTACCGCGCATACACGTACTTGGGTGAGGAGGAGTCCATGAGATTGAATCGCAGACTTACAAGGTCGGTCGCGGGCGTGGCGAGCGCTGCGTTGCTGGCGGCCAGCTTGGGTGGATGCGCCTATCTGGAGCAGCCACGGACATGGGGGGCATGCGCCGCGATAGGCGGTCTGCTCGGTGCAGGCGTCGGCGCGGCTTCAGCGATTGTCATCGTTGACAACACCGCGGGCTCCAAGCACTCGAATGCCGATACGCGGGCCTATGCCGGCGTAGGTGGTGCTGCGGGCGGTGCGCTGATTGGCGCATTGGCCGGTCACTACATCTGCGATCCGGTGGTACCGCCGCCGCCTCCGCCGCCACCTCCTCCGCCGCCACCGCCTCCGCCACCTCCTCCTCCGCCGCCGCCGGTGAAGCAGAAGATCGTGCTGCGCGGAGTGCACTTCGACTTCAACAAGTCGAAGATCCGTCCGGGCGATGCCGCCGTGTTGGATGAAGCCGCAGCGACGCTGAAGGCCAATCCCAACGTGACGGTCAACGTC
>DASQHV010000309.1:0-2125 GCA_035631915.1 Candidatus Acidiferrales bacterium
TATTCGGCCAAGTGCATCGCGGGTATTTTCGAACGATCGACGATCTGAAGAGCTACGAGAAGTTGAAGACCGAGTTCGCGTCGTCCCCGCCACCGCGATTGCTACTAAGCTAAGGCCGGATTCTCCGCAGTCGTGGAGCGACACCAATTCCCGCTAGCACGGCGAGGAATGGAATTGCGGGGGCGCGATAGCGGATTGCGACCGCAACCGAGTAAGGCGCTGCGGGAAGCAGCAAAAGAATCGCGGCGGCCAAAAGAATCCATCGGTCCACGTCGCACGGCGCATCGATCAGCGCGAGCAACACTCCCAACCAGAGCGCGATCAGCACGACGCTTTGTAACGCAGTTGATACGAACCGAACCGCGGCGAAAGTGCGCCGGTCGTTGATGAAGCCTTGCCATCCGCTCTGGAGGACGTACGGCGCGAACGCGAGGCGCAGGAGCCCTTCGACTGTGATCGCCGCGGTGTCCAACGGATGCGCCGCAATGACCAACAATGACTTCGACCGCATGAACGCGGCGAGCGAAGGATTCGATTCGAGCATCCAGATAGTGGGTTCGTACCCGTACACTGAAGGTGGGTTGGCGGCGACTTCGGCCGCGGCTTGGGTTCGCGCGCGCAGCTCATGCTCGAAGGTCACCCACGCGGCGTCCTCGGAAATTCCGTCGTGGCGCGCGACCACCGCCGGCGCCGTGTACAAATAAAGATTCATCGGGCCTTCGACGGTGAGAGCAAGCACGCCGGCGACGCGGTCATTGCGGATGGCCCAGCACGCGACGATCAGCAGCGGCAGCATGAGCGCCAATGCGGCGCGGCGCCAATTGCCGGTGGCGCAGAACGGAAGCGCGATTAGTGGCACCAGTACCTCGCCGACTGGACGAACCAGAGTCGCGAGACCGAGCATCGCACCACCGACGATCGCACCGCCGTCGAGCGCGATGAGAACAGCCGGCGTCAACACGGCCTGGAACAGCGCCTCGGTGATCAACTCCTTGCTGTTGAGAATTGTCGGGACGTCGACGGCTACGAATGCGGCAGCAAGGATTCCGACGAGCGAGTCTCCGCGGCGTGTCGAGAACTTCGCGACGCACACGCACACGAAAGCGCCAAGCGCCGCCTGTGCGAGAATCGCGAGCCGGTAGTGTTCGAGAAACGGGAGCAGGAAAAGCGGATAGCCCGGCGTGCGCATCACCTCGGGCACGCGGCAGATGCCGTCGAAGGCTGCGAAGCCGCATCCCTCGCGAATTCCGCGCGCGAGCGCGAGATAGAGAAGCGAGTCGGGACCGACGGCCCATTCGGAGCCGGGGCGCACGAGCCAGATCGCGCGGAGAATGAACGCGAGCGCGGCGATAGCGGCGAGCTGGACGCGTCGAGTCGGCCGGCCGGTCGTCATCAGCGTGGCGGACTACCAATGCATGAAAGCGGCGACCAGAAACGCGACGATCATCAACAGGCCGAACTCCATGTGGAGTTGCACGGAGCGGAACAACGCGAGGTTGAGTTTCTTGGGCTCGCTCTCGCGCATCGCGATCCGCAGCTGGTCGACGGCGCGCGGCAGGGTGAGGAATACGGCGAGCACGGTCCACGGCAGCGCGCGCGCAAAAATTGCGACGAGCGTGATTGCGTACGCGGCAACGTCGAGCGAGAGCAGCTCGTAGTTGGCGGCGGTGCGGCCGAGCAGCGTCGCGAGCGTGCGCTTGTGATGGAGCGTGTCGCTCTCGATGTCGCGGATATTGTTCGCATGCAGAATTCCGGCGACCATGAAGCCGAGCGGAATCGAGGCCCACAGCGCCCCCGCTGAGAAGTGCAGCGCCATCACGAAATACGCGCCCATCACGATTACCGGGCCCATGAAAATGAATACCGTCAACTCGCCGAGCGCAACGTACGCGAGCGACAGCGGGCGCGCGGTATAGAAGTAGCCGGCGGCGACGCTCGGGATGCCAAGCGCGAGAATCGGCCAGCCGCAAAGATAGACCAGCACCAAGCCAAGCGCCGCGCCGAGCGCGAACGCGACGACGCCGCCGCGCCACACCTGCTCCGCGGTCAGCAGCCCGCGCTGGATGACCATGCTGGGGCCGAGCGACTGGCCGGAGTCGGCGCCGCTCAGATGATCGTAGTAGTC